>CAZAOK010000105.1:0-13948 GCA_964486725.1 uncultured Leptospiraceae bacterium | reverse complement strand
CGAACCCGTAAAAGTACTGCGCGCGATAGCCGTCTCTTTCGAGATGTACGTTCGTACCGAAGCGGTGCAGTCATTGAGAAGGGTATCGGAAAAAGTACAAGACGTCGGGGTTGACTTGCTCTCGGTCTCTGCCACAAAGATACGGGGGCCCAAGGGGGTGGGTGCCCGCTGCGTGGAACGGGAGCTTCCCATCGAACCACTAATACATGGGGGGGGACAGGAATACGGTGCCCGTTCGGGAACCGAGAATATTGCCGGAATCGCAGGTTTCGGTAAAGCCGTTGAGCTTCTTCATGACATGCCGGCGTCGATGCACAAAATTCGACGCTTGCGTGATGAGCTTCAGGATGGTATACTGTCAATGGTTGAAGATAGTCGTTTGAACGGTGATGCGATACACAGGCTGCCCAATACCCTGAATGTCACCCTTCCCGGGTACAGGGGAGAGTCGGTTGTGCTCTCCATGTCAAGATACTGTGTGTATTTCTCATCGGGGTCAGCGTGCAGTTCCGCGTCATCGGCCCCGTCGGCCGCGCTTCTTGCCATGGGACTTTCCGAAGAAGAGGCACACTGTTCATTGCGGTTATCCCTGGGCATTTTGAATAATGAAGATGATATTACATATACCCTGGATCGTCTAAAGACTACTCTGCGTGATTCCAGGAAAATAGTACATTTTGTTCCCTGTCGTTAGCACGGGGACATCTGGAGGCATGATAATGAAAAATGGATACATGGTACTTGATCCCGTAGAGACAATACCCGGTGATCTTTACAATCTTTTCGCGGAAGATGTTCGAAAGGGTCTGTCCGCCGATAACAAAAGTTTACCGAGCAAGTATATATACGATGACGCGGGGAGCAGCCTCTTCTGCCGAATAATGGACCTTCCGGAATATTACCTTACTGATTGTGAAACAGAAATTCTACAAAATAACGCCGGCTATATCGCCGATGCCATAGGGAATGGCGGACTCAACCTGGTTGAACTGGGGGCAGGTGACGGGAAAAAAACGAAGATCATGCTGGAAGGATTGCTGGAAAAATATGATGACATCACGTATGTTCCAATAGATATATCAGAGGGTGCGATACACCTGCTCCTGGCAGAACTGGAAAGTGAATACCCTGTACTGAAAGTTAAAGGGCTGGTAACAGACTATTTCGCAGGGCTTCGCTGGCTCGCGGATTCAGGATCGTCGCGAAATGTGGTGTTGTTTCTGGGGTCAAATATTGGAAATTTCACACCGGAAGAACGAGCCATTTTTTTGAAAAGTCTTCACGCGTCAATGAATCCCGGTGACTACCTGTTTACAGGATTTGACATGGTTAAAGACATACATATCATGGAAAGGGCTTACAATGATTCTGAAGGCATCACCGCCCGGTTCAACATGAATATTCTTGAAAGGATCAACCGTGAGCTTGACGGAAATTTTAATACAGGACAGTTCAGCTATAAAAGCCACTGGCATCCCGGTGAAGATGCCATAAAAAGCTACCTGGTAAGCCGTATCAAACAGGAAGTTCGTATTGAGGCAGTGTCAATGACCTGCACCTTTGAAGCAGGAGAAGCGGTACACACAGAATCATCATACAAGTTTACAGAAAAGCAGGTTCTCAGCCTGGCAGAAAGCACCGGTTTCACGGTTGAAAATATTCTGTATGACAGCCGGCGGTATTTCGCGGATTGCCTGTGGAGAGTGTGAATCTCATATTTTTTTTGAAAGCAACCGTCATGATTGATACGTTTTTTTCAGAATCACATAAATATTATAGTTGATAAATACAGAAGTGGTATATTATTGTCGTTTCCCTGAGTGGTGGGGTGATATCTAAACTATAAATTCTGATTATTTCTGAATAAATAGAAACTGCGTGATAAATATAATTGACAATATTCCTGTATAACACAGGGATATCTTTCTCTTTGCGCAGCAGATGATCCTCAGGGCATTGTCCCGGCGCGATGTGATTTTTAAAGTGCATACACACACCCTGGTGTAGATGATATTAAGTATAATGAGGTGGTGCCATGGAGGGGTTGGGTACACACATAATAGCGGAACTCTTCGACTGTAACGAGTTTCACATTAATGACATTCAAAAGGTTGAGGAGGTATTGACGGCCGCTGCCGAACTCTCTAATGCCACTATCGTTAAACCTTTCTTTCACAAATTTTCGCCTTATGGTATAAGCGGCGTGGTGGTGATCGCTGAATCACATATCACCATACACACATGGCCAGAGCATAGTTACGCGGCGGTAGACGTGTTTACCTGTGGTGAGCATAATTACCGTATCGCTATTGATTATATTACAGAAAAGCTTGAAGCCGAACGCTGTTCCATATACCAGTTTCAGCGGGGAATGCTGGAACGTGATGAATCTATAAAAGGAAATTTAGTGCCACCGGAGGTGGAGAATGTCAACTTTGTTGAATAATAAAGAAGTATTGCAAAATGTACCATCAGAAGAACGGTTCGACGAGCTTGGCGCATGGGGCCTTTACTGCAGTATCGACATTCATAACTGTGATCCCGAAATTATCAGGGACGCGGAGATGATACGCCAGTACGTGGTGCAGTTATGTGACCTGATCGGGATGAAACGATTCGGAGAGACGCAGGTAGTGCATTTTGGTGAAGATGAACGTGTGGCGGGATATTCGATGGTACAGCTTATCGAAACATCGTTGATATCGGGTCACTTCGCCAATCTTACCAATACGGCGTATATTGACGTATTCAGTTGCAAATATTACGATCCTGATGTTGCGGCTCATTTTTCACTGAGCTATTTCAGGGGAACCGATTATAATACCAATGTGGCCATGAGGAAGTAGACCCGGTATGTTTTAAGGTATTAGTGGCTCATTCCGGAATGTTGGGAAAACTATCATAAATGATTTTTTTGAATATAAACCAATATTAACCATCCGGCGAGGAGCTTATGATATCATATGGCTCTAAATATATGAAACCGCCCGCTTCGCTCGATACACGCAGATTAACGCTGATTATCATTAATGGTTGATAATTAATCCCATTATCTGTGTTTATCTGCGTGTATCTGCGGTTAAAAAATTATGTAAATGCAATTTCATAGATTGTTATTCTAAATAATAGTTTTTCATTCCAAATAATCCGGAAACAGTTTTATTAGTTAATTATACAGGCAGAGGTGATGTACTATGGCAATAGAGTCTAACCTGTGGTTTGAGGAAATACTGGAAATGCAGGCCGGCCGAACCATGAAGATCAAGATAGAGGATCTCATCGAGGCATACGATTCGAAATTTCAACGAATTGAAGTATATAAAACAAGACCTTTCGGCAAGATGCTGGTGCTTGACGGGGTGATAATGCTTACCGAGTGGGACGAGTGCGGTTACCATGAGATGCTTGCCCATGTGCCCATGTCCACCCACCCCTGCCCTGAAAACATTTGTATAATTGGTGGCGGTGACGGCGGCACGATGAAAGAAGTGCTGAAGCATACAACCGTGAAAACCGTTGATATATGTGAAATAGACGGTGACGTGATCCGCCTCTCGCAGAAGCATTTCCCAGAACTTGCCTCATCATTCGATGACAGCAGGGTAACCGTGCATACAGCCGACGGCGCGAAATTCGTTGCCGAGAATAAGAACGCCTTTGATATCATACTCGTTGATTCATCCGATCCTATCGGGCCTGCCGAAGTGCTTTTCTCTGAACAGTTTTACATGGACATGAAAGAGTCCCTTCGTGAAGACGGTATTGCGGTTACACAGTCAGAGTCATTCTTTTACCATGAAAGCATCGTGGCAAAATTGACAGGCTATGCCAAAAAGCATTACGCCGCCCCGTCATATTATTACACCATGGTGCCCACCTATCCAAGCGGCATGATCGGTTTTACCTTCTGCTCGAAGAAATACGACGGCCTGAAAGATATGGATGACACCCGTACGGCATCGATGCGGGATACCCTGAACTACTACAACCCCCACATACACCGCGGCGCCTTCGCCCTCCCTGAATTCGTTCGCCGTCGGGTTAACTTCTGATCTTTGGACTTAACCCGTTATCCGTCACTCGTACCTCTGTACCTCTGAGCCTCTGTGGTCCTATTCAATGTCGACAACAACGATAGACGCATCGTCCTGGAATTGGTCGGGGTTGCCTGTCCATTCTCTTAATTGGTCAAAGAGGAAATCAGTGAACAGTGAAGGGGGGAGATGACTGTTTTCGGCGATAAGGCTGTAAAAGGCATCATAGCCGAACAATTCGTGTCGCGCGTTGTGTGCTTCAACAATACCATCAGTATATAGTACTATCCTGTCACCAGTTTGTATGGTTTGTACAATACATTCGGTTTCAATATCTTCAAGCCATCCGATCAGTCGTCCCCTGGGTTTGCATTCTATCAGCTCTTCAGTGTTTCGACGGTAGATCACCATGGGTGGATGGGCGGCGTTGGCGTAGGCGATGGTTCCTTTATCCCGGTCAATGAAGGCGTACCCGGCGGTGAGATACAGGTTCTCAATGGTATTGCTCAGGGTGTGATTCATTTCCATGAGAAACTGTACCGGGTTATCAGCGCAGGTTCTCTGCATGTAGAACACGATTTTTATCATGGACGCGATAAGGGCGGCACCGAGACCATGACCGAACACATCTGTTATGAGAATACCCACATGTTGGTGGTCGAGTACGTGGAAATCGTAGTAGTCCCCGCCAATACTCTGCATGGGAATAAAGGTGGCGGCAATAGAAAAACCGGGTATAACCGGTGGACACTTTGGTATAATGGATTGCTGAATATTTCTGGCCAGGTTCATCTCGTGCTCAATGCCTGAAAGTTTTTTAGTTTCGCTGATGGCCTTTTTCAGTGCAAGCATGGTATGCACCCTTGCCAGGAGCTCTCCTCTTGAAAACGGTTTTGAAATATAGTCATTGGCACCAGAGTCAAACCCGGTAATAATGTCAGCGGGCGCATTCTTGGCGGTAATAAGTATAATTGGCAGTTCGAAAAGGGTGTACTTTTCGCGTACAGTACGGGCAACATCGTAACCTGAAATTCTCGGCATCATAATATCCAGAAGCATAAGATCCGGTGCCAGGCCTGATTCAATTGCTTTCAGGGCTGCAATGCCACTGGTGAATTTAGACACGGAATAATTTTCCAGGATCAAATGATTTTCAAGCACCTGGAGATTTACGGGGTCATCATCCACAATCATTATCACGGAAGGATGAGAAGGTGGTTCTTTTTTCGTATAATGAAGGCTGGTTGTAATATCATCCATGTCAATTAGATCATTGTCCTCATCAGCGGCATCCTTCGGTGAAACATAGGTGTCATCCTGTATCCTGGTTTTTTGTCCGCTTTCGGTTAACGCGGGTGCCACGCTTTTAAATAGCGGAAGGGTTATGCGAATAGTTGTGCCTGATCCCGGTTCAGATTCTGCAGTAATCGTTCCTCCATGGAGAGTTATAAGCTGACTGCTGATGGAAAGCCCTATGCCCGTCCCCCCGTATAAACGGGATATTGAACCGTCAGCCTGTTCGAAGGGTTCAAATATTCGTTCGATATTTTTCTGATCTATGCCTATTCCCGTATCCGATATGTATATGGCAAGATAATCCTCTTCCGGGCAGGCTAAAAAAAGTATTTCGCCATGGTCGGTAAATTTTACGGCGTTATCAACAAGGTTCAACAGTACTTGCTGTATCCTGTTCTCATCTGCCAGTACGCGGGGGGCATCTTCGGGTACCAGGTTAATTAGCGAAAGGTCTTTACTGCCCGACAGGTTCCTGGAAAGGTCGAGCACCAGGTCGACCACTGACTTCATGTCAAGAGGCTGTAGATTCAGGGCAATATCGCTGTGTTTCAATCGTGAGAAGTCCAGCAGGTCGTTTACCAGGTTGGATAGCCGCGTCCCGCTGTGCACTATCATTGAAAGATTATGACGTGCCATTTGGGTCATTTTTCCCGCCGCACCGTCGTGTATTGACTCGGCAATACCAATAATACCATTTAACGGGGTACGCAGCTCGTGGGACACGTTGGCAAGAAAATCGTCTTTCAGGCGGTCAATGTCCATAAGTTCACGGTTTTTCAGGTCAAGTTCCATAGACAGGTTTTCCACGCTTGTGAACGCCCGGGAATATCGAACGGAGAGCAGAAAGGCCTGTGCCAGTATAAACAAAAGAAGCCCAAGGGCGAAGTAGTTACCGGTATCGATTATCATATTGTCGTAGAGAATTTCATTGGTTACAGTAATGAGCAGTATTATTATCCCTGCCAGAAAGAAAAGGGCGCCATCACGCCTGTTGATGATAGCCCTGGCCACTACGTATACGGCATACAGGCTTACCAGCAGGGTAAATACTTCAAAAGCCTGTACCGTGTGTGAATACAACCGTGTAACAGTAACCATCACCATGGCTGACATGGCGGCTGATATTACCTGTGTTACCCGGAGAAATGGCCGGGAGAACTCATCGGGAAACACAGAGTGAAGGAATGTGGCAAAGAGGAAAACACCCATGTAAAGGGACAGGTATTCAAGCTTTAGCATCACCTCCCAGTTAAAATCGGGGAAATGCTGTATTAAAAAATATTCGCCGGTGATCATCGGCCGTATGGCGATGATGAGACAGAATAGACCAAGGTAAAGGGCGGATGGATCTTTTCTTCGTATAACAAAAAGCCCCAGGTGATAGAGTCCCATGATGATAAGTCCGCCGAAAAGAAAGAACTCGAAGTTCAGGCGCTTCAGACGCATGTTGTACAGGTCTTCATTTTTACCAAGCTGCAATGAGCGCCAGAATCCCCCGATCCTGTGGTGATAGTTGGATACCTGTACGATGATATCAAGCACAGGGGATCTGTCCTCAATATTCACCACCAGGGGAAGATACTGCGGGCGCATCTTTTCCCTGCTTGTTCCCACCTTGCCGTTTCTTGCCACCTCTTTGCCGTTTACGAACATGCGATAGGCGGTACGCATGTCGATGGCCTTGATAGCCAGCTGGGGCTGATGGTTTCCGGTTTTTACCTTCAGCCTGTAGGTGGCATACCCGTCCCCCCTGAGGGTTGTGTTATTGATTTTTATACCGTTCCATTGACCGGGTACTTCAGCATAACGTTCTGCCGGTATCTTTTTACATGTATCGAAATCTTCGGGTGTGAGAAGCTGTTTCCAGTAGAATTCCCAGTGGCCGTCAAGTTTTACCGGCCTGTGCTGGTTAAAATCGATGGATTCAAGGTTCATTTCTCCTTTGATCGCAACAGGTGAGGGCATTTGACGTGCACGAACCGGTCCGGCATATATGCATTGCAGGATAACTGCTGCAAATAACAGGACAGTACAGTACAGGGCAGAGATATTCGTTGGGCGGTATCGCAAAGCGGTTAACCCGGTTAATTAAAATGAATATCATTCAACATGAATTTAAAAGTGATACTCGTTACTTTCATACTATTCGTAACGATGTTATTAATAAACATTTTTTTATATTTTTTGCTGAAAAATTACGTTGACAAAATAACACTTTTTAAGGATACAGGTTCGGTAAGTAGCACGATAATATAAAATGTAACACAATTTTGTTGCAGGGAGAGATCAATGAAAAGAATTTTTTGTATTTCAATTATTACATTTTTGTTTTTATCAACTGCTTTGTTCGCACAGGACACAAATGAGTTAGTACGATCAGGTGACGATTCAGTAAAAAAAGAACAGGAAGAGAAAAGAAAAAATCTTGTTATTAATCTTGAAGACATTGTTGTAAAAGGTGAAGTTCTGTCGCAGCAACAGTCAGCGTACAGCATTACCCGTATTAGTTCCAAAAACATAATGAATATGAACATAAGCAGAACTGCCGATTTACTTTCTGCTGTTCCCGGAGTTAAAATTACAGAATACAACCAGGGTGGTATTTCCAACGCGGTAACCATGCGTGGCTTCAACAGCGGCGTACATGGAGGGGACATGGGTGTATATCTTGACGGAATTCCACTTAATGAATACTACGGTCATGGGGGAGGTTACGCTGACCCCAATGTAATTATACCAATAGAAATAGAAAGGGTATTGGTATACCGTGGCCCATCTTCGGCTTTATACGGCAATTTTTCCCGTGCTGGAACAGTAGCCTTTTATTCAAAGAAAAAAGGTGAATATGATTCAGTGTCAATGAAATACGGATCATTCCAAACGTTTGATACGCAGGCTTCGCTCGGTACGCAGCTATCAGAAAACCTTTGGAATAATACTGCTGTACAGGTGTATAGAACAGGTGGATACGCGGAGAATTCAGAACATCTGCTGGGTAATGCTTCTACCAGGTTTACCTGTGATGTGACAAACAACCTGGAGCTGAGTGTTTCATTGCGGGCTCATGCTGCTGAATGGGAAGCGCCCGGATACATCAGCCGTGACCAGTGGGAAGACAAGGATGAGCGCTTTGACCAGGACCCGGCAATTGGAAATGATGGTGGAGAACGCCAGCAGTTAAGTGAACGTATAGATGCCGCCTATTCAGTTAATAATAATATGAAGCTGTTGTTCTGGGGTTTTGCACTCCAGTCAGAATGGATACGATGGGCTGACTTTGGCAGTGGACAATCAGAGCGGAATTATGAAATCGCCAAGTATGGTGCTGGCATGAATGCAAATTATATAAGCGATAATGTGAATGCCATAGGAGGTATTGAGTTTTACAGGGATGATACCGATTATGAACAGTTTCCTACAGCAGACAGAGTAGAAACAGGTGCACTAACAAAAGATATAAAAACAAATTTTGACAATTATGCAGTATTTGCAGAGGGTGAAATTGATCTGATTCAGTATTTTAAACCAACTGCGGCTTTGCGTGTTGATGTGTTCTCGGGTGAAGAAAAGGATTATCTTAATGATACCGAACGGGATTTTTCGGCTGAAGATTACTGGCATGTAAGTCCAAAAGTGGGTTTCATTTCTACCCTGGTGAAGGATGTTCTTGATCTCAGGTTTAACGTGAGCAATGGGTTTATTATGCCACCTGCAGAGGCGTTACATGAAAACGAAGATGTTGACCCGGCTGAGATATGGCAGTACGAAGCGGGGATCACTGTCACATACCGGGAATATGCCTGGTTTGATGTGGCAGCGTATATTATGGATACAAAGGACGAGGTACAGGAGATTCCCGCTTCTTCAGGCAATTACAAAAATTATGCTGAAACCAGGCGCAAAGGTGTTGAAGCCGCAGTAAAGCTTAATCCGGTCAAAATGATCGAGATCTCAGGCCGATATGCATATACAGATACAGAAATCACAAAAAATGAAGATGAATCCATTGAAGGGAAATCTATTGTAACTGTGCCTGAGATGATGGCTGATGCATCTATAAAAGGCATAGCTCCGTTTGGATTATACGGTATGGTTGAGTGGACATATGTTGGTGAATGGTATGTTGATGAAGCAAATGATGAAACCTACAATGGCCATAATTTATTTAATGCAGCTGTTGGATATACCGTTGACTCAGGTGATCATGACGTTAATGTGAAATTTGAAATGAAGAATGTTTTAGACAAGCATTACGCTGCCTTTGCAAGTGGTAGTATGTGGTCAACCGGTGCGCCAAGAAGTTACTGGGTGTCAGCGAATATGAAATGGTAAAAAATGATATAAGAACGGAGAGTATAAAATGAATATGAAGAAAATAGCAGTAATTTTATCGATTATGTTGATTCCGATTGCTATCAGTGCCCATGATGTATGGGTTTCTGTTGATGGGAAGCCTGAAAAAGGAAAACGGCTTATAATGCAGTTTCCATCAGGTCATACGTTTCCTGCAAGTAACGGTGAATTCGTACGGCATGAGTACATGGCGAAAACATATATTGTTCAACCTGATGGTTCCCGGATGCAGGTTGTAAAGAAGTCAAATGACAGGTATCAGAGTGTGCAGAATTTGGATAAAGAAGGGACATACATGGTGGTTTCGGGCAAGAAGTGGCTGTACTGGACCCAGACTACACAGGGCTGGAAGGAAGATGTAAGTAAAACGCAGGTGAAGAGGCCACTAAAAGGTATATATAGCGGCAAATTTACGAAGTCTTTCATAAGTACTGGATCCGAATCGGGAAAAGCATGGAGTACACGGGTTGGTCATGAACTGGAGATTCTACCGCAAAATGATCCGGCTTCATTGGAAAAAGGTGATATGCTTGTAATTAGGGTTTTATTCAAGGGAGAACCATTTAATGGTACGGTTTTTGCAACATATGATACATACAGTGAAAAAAAGGATAATTTTGCACTTTCAATAAGTAAAGGTAAAAAAGGTGTATATCGTATTCCGATACATAATGATGGAAAATGGCTGATAAAAGCAGGTCAAAAGGTGCCTAAGCAGAATGATGTTAAATGTGACGAAGTAATGTACTCGTCAACTATTACATTCAGTGTGAAATAGTTATATTTTGTAAGTATTAGTAGTAATTATGCAAAATGATTGTCTAATTCGCAAGTTTTCTACTTGCAAACCAGAAGGTAATATCCTGTTATATACAGGGGATGCGTAGTTCATAGTTAAAAGGATGTAGAATATGTGGGATTTTCTTGTAAAGGGCGGGCCCCTGATGTGGCCCATCCTTCTTTGTTCAATTTGGGCCCTTGCCGTTATTGCCGAGCGTGGATGGACTTTCTCAAGAGCGAAAAAGTTTATCGTGGAACCGCTGAGAAATGCCAGCGGCCATGTGCTCGCAGCCGAACGGGAAAAGGCGGTTGAGGCCAAAAGTATCATCAATGATCCGGTGGGTGAGCTGATATCCATTGGAACCGGTGAGTTATACGCCGGTACCGGCAGGGATGAGAAGGAGCGCCGCATGACCCGTCTTGGAACCAACTTCCTGCGGACCATGGAAGAACACCTGCGCAGCCTTGCAATAATTGGTAATATCACTCCAATCCTGGGGCTGCTTGGAACGGTTACAGGGATGATCAAGGCCTTCATGACCATACAGGAACTGCAGGGCCAGGTGGACGCGTCGGTGCTGGCCGGTGGTATATGGGAGGCTCTCATGACTACCGCCTTCGGTCTTGCGGTGGCCATTCCCACTCAGATTGCCTATCACTACTTCGAGGGGAGGGTGGACGACATGGCAGATGAGATCGGCGATATCGCCCATAATATTCTTGAATACACGGAATCAAGGTAACCTGTGGCATGATGTCTTTTGAAAGAAAAAAGAAAGTGAACGTGAACATGAACATCACTCCCCTCATCGACGTGGTGTTTCTGCTGCTTTTATTTTTCATGCTTACGTCGCATTTCGTTACAAAGCCCGGCATCAAGATATCTCTTCCCGAGGCGGTGACGGCCAAACCCCTGCAGGAAGACCGGATCGCGGTGTATATTGCCGACCAGTCCACCATATACGTGAACAATACTCCTGTGCAGGTTGAAGAATTAAAGGCCCACCTTGAGAGCAGGCTTGCCGCCAGCCGGAACAAGAGTTATATTATCATTAAGGCTGATAAAAGTGTGAACATCGGACTTGCTATTCACGTTATCGACCTGGCCAAACAGGCAAAGGCAGACGGGGTAGTCATTTCCACGGAGATACCGGAGCAGAAGTGATGTCATTGTTTTCAGGTAAAAACAGGTTCATGCACTGGTGTATGACCATATCAATATTGTTTCACGTGATACTGGTGGCGATTCCCGGGCTGGGACTCTTCAGCGAAGATGAGAAGGAAGTGCCCGTGGTGATGGAATATGATAAGGACTATAAAGAATTACCGCGGATCAGGGATGTCAGTAAAAAGAAACAGCTGAAAAACAACCCGAAGAAAAAGATAGAAAAGCAGGACGAATCAACCCGCACTGACGCGGCCGAAACGAAAGACGAATACATGGAGTCAGAACAGGAGTTCAAGGACGCCATGATGCGCTACCAGGATATTATCAAGCAGCAACTGGAAGAGGCGCGCCGGTACCCGTACAATGCCCGTAAAAACAATATTGAAGGTATTGTGTACATGCGGTTTCTTTTGCTGGCCAACGGCAACGTGAAGAACGTGGAGCTCGTCAGGTCTTCCGGCCATTCCGTGCTTGACGATTCGGCACTTAAGACAGTGAAGATCGCCTGTCCGTTTCCGCGTATACCGGAAAGTTTTAACACCGGTTCAATTATGTTTGAGGTATCGCTGGTGTATGATTTGAAGTGAAAAGTGAAGAGTGAGGAGTGAAGAGTTGATGAAACGAATGGTTTTCTCAGCATTAATGGTTTTTTTAGCCATGCCCGGGTTGTGGGCACACGGGGTTGTTCATTCGGTGTTACGTGACGAAGCAGTCATTGTTAACGCTATGTACCAGGGGGATGAACCCATGGCGTATGCTGAAGTGAAAGTTTTTTCGCCTGCAGACAGCAAGGTGGAATACCAGAATGCCCGCACCGATAAAAACGGAAAGTTTGCCTTCTACCCCGATCAGAAAGGGGAATGGGCTGTACAGGTAAATGACGGCATGGGTCATGGGTTTACCGAAAAGGTTGATGTATCCACTATAGGAGAGATGGGGCATACTCATGGCGGCCTTTCTGCTACCCACAAGGCTGTTATGGCTGTTTGCGTGGTGTGGGGGTTTGCCGGGTTCTATTTTTACTTTAAAGGCAGGCAATCCGCTTAAAGGGTTTACCTGGTAAAGAGGCCCATTACTTCGGTATGATGGGTTCCCGGGAACATGTCAATGAGTGTCAGTCTTTCAAAGCGGTATCCCGAATTGATGAAATCACCGCAGTCCCTGGCAAAGGTGACTGGATTGCATGAGACGTACACTATCCTTGCAGGTGACATGGAGGTAATGGTTTTCCTGGTTTTCGTATTCAGCCCCTGCCGGGGAGGGTCAACCAGCACAACATCGTAATGTTCACGGTATGGGTGCAGTAGATCCCCGTGCAGTCTTTTGAATGTGATGTTCGTTATTCCATTTAACCGGGCGTTATGCTGCCCCCATTGTATACTCTCCTCCACAACATCTATTCCCAGCCCATGCCGGGCTTTACCTGCCAGGTAGAGTGTGAAAAACCCCACTCCGCAGCCGATATCAACAAATGACTGATCTTCTGAAAGATGTGACATCTCTGCTGCCAGTTTCAACATGTTTGATCTAAGCATGCCGTTTGCCTGGAAGAATGAATAGAGGTCACGATGATAGGTGATCCCGTCCTCCACCTCTATGAGGGTTTTGGGGTTGCCTGTTGAATAATGGCATTCCCCATTGTGATCCATTGCAATCTTAAGTTCAGATTTTTCGCTGACGCGGATAGTGTCAAGTGTGCGAATCAGCGGTGCGGCGAGAAGCCTGCAGCCGCCATCGGGAAAAGGCTGTATTATGTTTGATTCTTTTTTGAAAAAACCCATGCCGGTATGATCACACTGCACTGTTGCGTGGGTGCGATACCGGTATCGATTTCCGTGAATTATCTCGATGTCCGGAAGTTTCTCCCGTGAAATTTTACCGATGCGAAACAGGGTTTCGGTGAGCAGCCCGGATTTGGCATTGAGTTCCTCGTCGTAATCAACATTGAGAAAATGGCAGCCGCCGCATTTAGTGAAATTCGGGCAGTCGGGAACAACCCGTAACGCTGAAGGTGTAATGATATCCTCGATAAGGGCAAAGGCATGGTTTTTCCTGTTGTCGGCAATAGACACCCGCAGCTCATCACCGGGTGCACAGTAGGGCACGAATATGGCCTTGCCTTCATGAAAGCCCAGTCCATATCCGCCGTTTGCGTATTTGTCTATTCGTATTGTAAATGAATCTGCCATATTATTTCTAATAATTTCATGGGTGCATTAATCAGTCAACGCAATTTGATCAAGAAGAGATACGGGGGGGCGGGGGAGGGAGTGATTTAAATTCCGGGTTACATTCATGTGACCCATGATATAATCAG
>CAZAOK010000104.1:12214-14087 GCA_964486725.1 uncultured Leptospiraceae bacterium | reverse complement strand
CTTTTCACTGCTCACTGAACTGCACATCCTGTCGCCAGGATTCCGACCAGGCTGTTCATGGGAACCCCCGTCACCCGTTACTCGTTACCCGTCACTGTCTCCCTGTTCATGTGTTGGCGAGTGTTTTGAGGTTGGCTTGGACTGCTCACTCTTCACTGCTCACTGATCACTCTTCACTGTTTACAAAAAACTTTGTAAGAAAATGACGGCTGATAATGCCGTCTTTTTTTATGCAAAAAAACCGATAAATCACATGCCTTACCCGTCTAACAGGTACAACGAATACACGGAGGTTTGCATGGTTGCTTGTGTAAATTTGTGCTGCATGGACAGGAACTACCCGCTGTATCGAACCCCGGAGAATATCTTCGCGTGTGTATATGCCATTGTAAGTTATGACATGTATACGAGAATTGAACTGCATGTAATATGGTACGTGCTTGTTGATGACAGCGGGAGTATGTACATCTTTGACGAAGAGACAAATGACCTGTATGAACTTGATGCCGATGATGATCCAGAAGATTTGATGCACCGTACCGGTGTATGCAGGGATGCCATGTTGTTAGTAACCATGCCCGAACTTGATTCGCTTACCCCGCCGCCGGGATGGGACATGTACGACCGGGAAAGTGGCTCGTGGTTAGATTACATCGAGGCACTTTACAGCGTGATAGAAAAGGGAAACAGGATGTTAGAAGAGCTTGGCTCACTTGAAAAGGGACCAGGTAACCGTAAAGAACCGGGACCCGGGGGCCAACTTGCCTGAAATGGAGGTGAAGGCATGGCGGTATTGTATATATGCCAGCAGGGAACATCGGTAAACCGTGACGGTGAGCGGTTAAGCGTGAAAGACGGGACACGCCAGGTGGCATCGGTGCGGCTTGCCGAACTTGAACGTGTGCTTGCATACGGCAATATAAACTTCACAACAGGTGCCCTGAAGACACTTCTCAAAAGCGGAATACCTGTAAGCCTTCTCAGCAGCAGGGGCGCCATTCGGGGAATGGTGGAATCCCCCTCCGGGAAGAACGCGGCAAGGAGAATGGAACAGTACCGAAAAAGTGATGATCCCGCGTGGCGGCTGGAGTTTTCACGCCGGGTAGTTGACGCGAAGGTACGCAATTGCCGGGAGTGGGTGAGCCGGTACCATCGCAGGCATCCGTTTTCCGACATGAAAGGGTACAGGGATACTATTGCCGCCATACTCAGGAAAACCGAAAAGGTTGAAGACGTTGACTCCCTTCTTGGCCTTGAAGGCCTTGCAGCCCGGGTGCATTACCACATGATGTCCATGATGATACCGCCCGAATGGCACTTCACCGGTCGCAACAGGCGCCCCCCGCGTGATCCGGTAAATTCCATGTTGTCGCTTGGTTACACCCTGCTGTGTACCGAGATTCATGGCGTTCTTGAATCCTTCGGACTTGACCCGTACGTGGGCTTCTATCATGTCCGGGACTATGGCAGGCCCTCTCTTGCATGTGATATCGAAGAAGAATTCCGCACCATCGTTGTTGACCGTTTAGTGCATTACCTTGTTAAACAGGGAATGGTGAAACCGCGCCATTTTTTCATGGAATCAGAAGAAAAGGGGTGCAGGTTCAGGGAAGAACCGCTGAAAGCATTTTTTACAGCATATGACCGCTGGATAAACAGTGATCTTGGTTTCAAGGAGCCGGTAACCCTTCGCAATCTTATCTGGCGACAGGCCCACAGGCTTACGCGGAGTATTGACAGGAACGAGGAGTACAGGCCTCTATTGTACGGCTAAGGCGATGTTTTGTGTGCTGCCCTCTGATATCACCGAGGACAGGTGCCGACGACCGGTGAACAATATAATCAAAAATCTTGGCAAGGTGCAACAATTTCG
>CAZAOK010000104.1:0-12204 GCA_964486725.1 uncultured Leptospiraceae bacterium | reverse complement strand
AAAGATAATGAAAAATTTCGGTACGTGGCAGCAGTACTCGGTGTTCGAGTGCGATATAAGTGAACGGGAACTCGCACGTATGCGTCTCCTGTTAAAGGCGGAGATTGATCCATGGGAGGATTCTATCAGGATTTACCGTATGTGCGGGGGCTGCAGGATGAAGGTTACGGTTGAAGGTAACGGTGATATTTTTGAGAAGCCTGTGGTGTACGTTGTGTGATATTCATCAATATGAATATTCTGAAAATGAGTTATCATGCATACGAAGTTCTTGACATATAAAGAATTGCGGGTAATATTTACCATGTATAAAATAAGTGTTGATGTACCGGGTAAAAAATAAAAAAAACCGATATTGTCATGGCTATACCCGTCATATAATTAAAAGCAGCTTCTTACGTAAAACTACTATTTATTGGTATATATTGCTATGGCAAAAACCTTCATTAGTTTTCTTGGCGCGTCCGGTTACATACCCTGTTATTACCAGTCACCTTTTGACAAGAATGAAACACATTTCAGTACTTACGTTCAGGACGCCATTGTTCGGCTTATCATGAAGCCCGCAAGCGTAGATGACAGTGTAATACTTTTTCTGACCGGTGATGCCCGGCGTAAAAACTGGGAGGATGCTGAAGGCCGCAAGGGTCTTCGCACGGTGCTTGAAAACATACCCGGTGAGAAAGAGTTTTCGTTTTCTATCGTTGACGTGGATATTCCAGACGTGAAAGACCAGGAGGGTATCTGGGAGGTGTTTGGCATTGCCGGTGAACATATCCCCGGGGACTGCGAGGTAATTTTTGATATCACCCATGCATTCAGATTTCTCCCAATGCTTGGTATGGTGCTGGTGAACTACCTCAGGTTCGTGAAAAACATCACCTTGAGCGGAATATATTATGGTGCTTTTGAAAAACTGGGTACACCCGCGGAAGTTGAAAATATTCCGGTAGAAAAGCGGCTGGCACCCATAATCGACCTTACCCCTTTCGATTACATCATGCGGTTTACAGGGGCTGCAGCTGATTTTGTCAATTACGGGTTCAGTGGTTCACTGAAAGACATGCTTCTTGAGACGGTGCAGCCGATGCTTCGTGAAACAGGGGGCCAGGATCACACTGCCAGGGTGCTCAGGGAGTTCTCTAAGAGACTTGACGCGGTTGCAATGGCGCTTGCCACCAACCGGGGCCTGTCTATCTACGAGGGAAAGATATTTGACCACCTGCGTGAGTCCATACGTGAAGTTAAAAGTCTCGAGAACAGTACCATCCTGAATGCCCTGGTTCCCGTGCTTGAAAGGGTTGAAGACAAGATCGCTGGTTTTAATACTGGCGATATACGCAACGGCCTGGAGGCTGCCAGGTGGTGCATAGACCATAACCTGGTGCAGCAGGGGATTACCATACTGCAGGAGACCATGGTAACCATGGCCTGTGATAAGGCTGGGATTGACCACACTATACGGAAGTGGCGGGAGTTTGCAGGCAGGGCCCTGAATGTTAGAGGAAGATATAGGAAAAACGCAAGGCTTGGTCAACTTGGTGAAAAGGTAAAAGAGCCTGAAGAGATAAAGGTGCAGGAATTCTGGAACATGATTGGCGAGGATCAATTCGGTGAATTTCTGAATATATACATGATGCTTACCGAGTACCGTAATTATATCAACCACGCTGGGACGCTTTCTGACGATAATACTCGTCCCGTAGAGTTCGTGGATAAGCTGCGTGATGCGTATGAGAGATTGATAAATATCCCGTTTATATAAAATGGTTAACAGGAGGAAAGATGCAGAACCTCGATCATGTAAATGAAAAGTACAGGATTATCGTATTGGCATCGCTTTTGCACGATGTTGGTAAATTTGCAGAACGGGCCGGTGATTATATTGAAGGATTTAAAAGCAGCAAGGTGAAATATAGTCATACCTATTTCTCAGAACAATTTATCAAAGATGTTTTCGGAGATAAGTATGATATATATGTGCCTGGTACAAATCATACTATATCATCACTTACGGGTGCCCATCATGAACCCGGCAGTGATCCAATAGTATCAATAATCAGCGAAGCAGATTGCCAGGCTGCCGGTCACGAGCGAAAAGCAGATTCTTCACAGGAAAAAACAGGTCTTGATAAATCCACTTTACCACTTAAATCCCTTTTTGAACAGATTACTCTGTCGCAAGAAACAAGTGGAGAAAAAATACGTATTGGAAAAGAACAGCCGTATGATCATTATTACATGATACAAAAGCTTAACATGGAGGGAGCAATATTCCCGGCCCATGGGAAAGTACATAAAGAAGATATAAAAAAAGGGTATGAAGAATCGTACAAAGAATTCAAAAATGAATTTAAAGATTTTATATCTTCAATACAAAAGCTTCCCGGGGAACATATATCCCTGAAAAATGTTACCATCCAAAACATCCTCCAAAAATATGCGTGGTGCATGCCTGAAACCGCAGAGAAAGGAAAATCACAGGATGTCTCGTTATATGATCATTGCCGACTTACGGCTATGATAGCAGGTGCACTTTACATTTACCATGCGTACGGTGAAACGCTGGATGTTGATGAATTAAAAAACAGAGATGAAGAAAAATACATCTTACTCGGGTGTGATATATCCGGTATTCAGAAATTTATTTACAATATACCTTCAAAGGGTGCGTACAAGGCCTTGAAAGGTCGTTCATTTTTTGTTCAACTTTTACCTCTTATCATAGCAAGGCGGGTTCTTTCAAGTATTGGTATGAACGAAATCCAGGTTATCTATTCTACCGGTGGTCAGTTTTACGCACTGTTACCAAATATTGAAGAGTACAAAAAAACTATAAGGGATGAATTTAACGCTATCAACCTCGAATTGTTAGACGAGTTTCATGGCAGCCTGTACGTTCGAAACTCGTATGTCACACTTACACCAGAAATGTTTATGAAAACCGGGAGGAATAATGAAATTAAATTCCTGGATCGATGGGATGACCTCCAGGAGGAACTGGTGCGTTCGGACAGGCAGAAATATGCTGTAAGCGCGCGAAATGATTATGAGAAGATATTCTTTCCCGTTGATATTTATTCGCCGGAAATGAAAAAGAAAAAAAATAATATTGATAATGTATTCAAAACCATTGGAGAAAAGCTCAGGGGTGAATTTAAAAAAGATAAAGATAATGAATCGCCCGATGACCGCGTGCTCGTGATTTCCAGGAAACCAATGAAAGAGAGTATACACAGTGTACTGGGATACTCAATAGCAATTACGGGCAGTGATCATATCCCTGATATTGATGACGAGTTGTTCGTATATTTTCTTAGTGGTAATCACCAGCTGAAATCTGGAGATAATTCAGAGTTCAGGAATTATATCAATTATCCAGTTGGTGGATTACGGGGGTTCAGCATGGAATTTGAACAAGTTGCGAAAAATGCACGGGGAAGCAACATGCTGGGTATACTTCGAATGGATATTGATAGTCTTGGTAATATTTTCCAGTTTGGCTTGCAAGAGAAATATTCAGTTGGCCGTATCACCACCCTGAGTTCCATGCTCATCTATTTTTTCAGTACCGGCTTATCACGCATGATTGATGAAGAGTATAAAGACCTGGCGGTTATCGTGTATTCTGGTGGCGACGATTTGTTTCTACTTGGGCAGTGGGATATAATACCGGAAATTGCAAAAAAAATAAACAACGAATTTAAGACGTTTGCGGCGCATAATCCAGTGTTTTCTCTTTCAGCCGGTGTTACCATGGTACCTGGTAAATACCCTGTATACAGGTCCGCAGAACATGCCGGTAGTGCAGAGGAAGCAGCGAAAGCGTATAAACGTACAATGAAAGATGGTCAGGAAGTTCAGAAGAATAGTATTTCTTTTATGGGCTCAGTCTTTGACTGGGATGAGTTCGAAGAATTATTTGGAAAAGTTGAATCAATATACCGGCTCAAAGAAGAATACCATCAGAATATAAAACCACTTGTCAATCGCATTAACCTGATTGCCGGGCGTTATGAACAGGACATGTACGAAAGAAGGAGAATGGACGCAACCATTTCACTTGAAGAGATACGACGCCAGATAGAGGCTGAAAAATGGAGATGGAGCATGGTCTACAGCTTGAGCAGGTTTGTCGAAAGAAACAGTGACATGAAAAACAATATTGAGGAGGTAATGAATTATTATGTGAATGATGTATCTAATAAGAACAAAAAAGGTATTGAAAATGGTGCCGTGTTGGGGAACTGGCTTCATAACCTCAACAGGGAAATACATACTAACAGTAATAACAACAGGAGGGATGTATGAGCAATATAAGTAGTGAACAAACAAGGCAATGGGTTGCCAATGGGCCGGATAATAAAATAATTGATGTAATTAATGAAACTGGTAAATTTATAAAAAATAACAGGTTAACCACAAGCCAGATACGGAATATTTTTGGAACAATAAAACAGATTGAATCTATTGGTTTTGAAAACAAGCAGGCTGATTTTATTATGCTTAAACCATTAACAGCGTATGCATATTCTCGTAATAAGAACAAGGGATTTGAAGTGCTTAAAGAAGCTATTATAGACCCTGGTATCGATGAGGTTCTTAAGGAAGAAAATGATAAAGAAAAAACAATAAAATTCAAAAATTTTGTGAAATTGTTCGAAGCGGTACTTTCATATCACAAATATCATGGAGGGCGATAATGGCTACAGAAACACTCAAACTTGAAAAGAAAATCGTATTTAAAGGTAAAATAAGAGCTTTAACAGGCATACATATCGGAGGTTCTTCGGTGGGTCTTGCCATTGGCGGTGCAGATAGTGTCATTGTAAGGAATTCTATAGATAATATACCGTATATACCCGGTTCTTCACTGAAAGGTAAAATGCGTTCCCTGCTGGAAAAGATACACGGGCTGGTTGAAATTGAATATAAAAATAACGAGTTTAGCGGAAAAATATGTTCAGATTTAAAAGAAGACGTGGTACAGATGTTCGGGTTTGCTGCTAACGATTTATCAAAGCTTGATAAAGATACCGCACCTACCAGGTTAATGGTAAGAGATGCGCGTCTAAATAAAGAGAGTATAGAAAGGCTTGAAAGTGCAGAAAATACTGACATGTATCTTACGGAAGTAAAAACAGAGACCAACATTGACCGATTAACATCAAAAGCAAATCCTCGAAACTTTGAGCGGGTCCCCGCGGGTAGTACCTTCGACTTTGAGCTCGTACTTGATATCTACAATAAAGATGTTGAATACAAGAAGGATGGTAAGGACAGGGAAACCCTTTTTCTTGAACTGCTGAAACAGGGGATGGAAGTTTTGGAAGACGATTATATTGGCGGTCAGGGCTCCCGGGGATATGGACGAATACAGTTCCTGGTGGATGAAATTAGAATGAAAACTGCAGAAGATTATTTGAATGGTACCGAATCTAAAGTAGAGGGATTGCCGGCGTTGCAGGAGATTGAAAATAGGTTTTCAGTAAAGGTGTAAAGGGATATTAATATGCATGTATATAAATTGCATTTCACTTCTCCACTACACCTGGGAGTTGACGGTATAGATGGGCAGGAGAAGGTTGAAGAGATGCTTCGTTCTGATACCATTTTCAGTGCCATCATGTCAAACTGGGGATTGTTGTTTGATGATGATGTTGAATCATTATGCGGAAATCCACCATTCACTGTTTCATCGGCTTTTCCTTTTATTGGTGAACAGCGATTTTATCCAGTGCCAATTGGCATTTTTGATGAGATTATTAAAGAAAACAAAGAGGATAAGAAATTCTGGAAAAAGCTGGATTTCATTCCTGAAACGTACATAAAGATGTTTCTTAAGAACGGTAAAGTGAGTCGTGACGAATTAATGAAATTGAAGTCATTCATCAGGGATGAAGAATCAAGGGATATTAAGACTGGTGTCGGCATGTACAGGGATTCACGGTTGGCCTACCGGGCCGGATCTGAGCGTCCCCGCCTTGGTATAGACAGGTTATCTTCAAGTGTAAAAGAGGATGCTTTCTTTTATAGCAGGGACGTCGTATTTAATAAAGATGCAGGTCTCTTTTTCCTGGCGGAGTTTTCACAGGAAGCAGATCAGGTTAAGTTTGACGCGGTTATGAGACTTCTTGGCGATAATGGGATTGGTGCTGATCGGTCCATAGGCAGGGGGCAATTTGAATTCAGTAAAGAGGAGATTGATTTGAAAACCGCCAATAATGGAAAAACAGGTTACCTGCTATCCTGTTATTTACCTGGAAGGGAAGAAGTTGAAGAGGGTGTACTTGAAAACTCCATTTATAATCTCATCTTCAGGTCAGGTTATGTATACGATTACAGGATGCGGAATACAAGAAAACAGAGATTGATCATGCTCTCCGAGGGTGCAATCGTATCACATATCGGTCGTAATGGAGGTATTGTGGCACGTGTTTGTAATAAAGATAAAATGGATATACCTCACAATGTATACAGGAATGGAAAAGCATTCTTGCTGGAAGTAGGGGGGAGGTAAAATGAGTAACGGGAAATTGGTAAATATACCTGCAACACTTGAAACAATTACTCCCCTGCATATAGGGGATGGGGAAGAATATATACAGGGCCTGGATATAGTAGAATATAATGGGAAAAAAGTAATCATAAACCCTAACAGGCTGTTCGATCACTTCAAGCATGACAACGAAAAGATTCACAGACTTACGGAGGAATTGAAAAATAATTCATTAAATACATTTGTAAGGTCACATGCTACGGAAATGAAGGAATTACTTGGTAAAAGCAATATAGTAAATATTGATACGGTAAAAAATATAAAAAAATACATCAGGGATGGTTTTGGAACTGCCTACATACCGGGCAGCTCTATTAAGGGGAGTTTAAGAACGGCCATTATTCGCCATTTGATTGAGAATGAAAACTATGTTTTTAAACCCGAGGATGTAAACAGAAATGTAAAATTTTCTGATCAACAAATAGTAAACAGGTTTCTCGGTAAAAATCCATTCGTGAATTTAATGAAGGTTTTGAAAGTAACCGATGCATATACTCAAAGCACACCAGTATGTTTTTATAATATTGATGTGGAAAACACGGGGAGGCAAAACCTTAAGGATGTTCCCTTCGAGATGGTTGATGCATCAAAAAAATTTGAGTTCAATATCAATTTTGAGAACTTCTATTTCGAAGTAGATAAATCGCGTAAAGGTGTTTTCAATTTCAAAATAGAAAATTTTAGCAACCTGGTAGATATAGTAGATCGAAATTCTCTTTATATTCTTTATCGCCATGTTTTTTGGGATGGGCCTGTAAAATTGAAAGAACAGTACCAGTATATCGTTGATCAATTTAATAAGCTGGATAAAAACCAGGTAATAATGAATATCGGTGCCGGGTCTGGTTGGATAGGTATGACTGGCGATATAGTTGGGGGTGAAATGAACAGCACAATAAGGGATAATTTACAACTTGCAAGTGATCACCTTGATTGTGAATACCCAAAAACAAGAAAATTCGTTAAACTTGCCGATGGAAGAAAAGTGCCAATGGGATGGGTGAAAATGACATTCGATGGACTTGAGCGTACTCATGATCTTGAAAAGATACAGCAAGAGGTACAGAACAATGTAAAGTCGGTTGTTCAAAAAATTCAAAAATCACTTGGTGCTCCTGTTCAAAAATCGGGCGATAGACCGATACCAGAAGGTAGCATAGTGGAGATAAAAATTACAAGGGTGGGAAAACCTCATTCAAAAGCAGTAACCACTGAAGGTAATATTGAGGGGTCAATATTCATAGGTGATATTGCACATACGAGAATTGAAAATGTTGATGAATACTTAAAACAGGGTGAAACGAAGAAGGCTAAAGTGTACTACAGGGAGAAAAATGATCGAGTGCATTTGAATTTCTCTCTTAAAGATGCGAAACAGGGTCCTGGTGTTTCTTCAGGTACACAGGAGGGTGATAACACATATACCCCCTTTAAGGATCTTGGAAAAAAGAAATAGCTGACATAGTACAATTACCCTGGTTGAACCATGAATATCCTTCTAACAACCTTCAACAACTGGCAGGTATTACCCGAACTGGTGGCATTTGTGGCACCGGAACAATATGGACTGTATCATAACCAGTATATAGAACAACAACCTGGCAGGCTTGATGAGATATCACGAAACAGGGAAGAGTACCGCATTGAAGAACCCCACGAGATGTGGCTTATATGCACCAGCGGGGTCAATCCCGGTCACGTGGAAAGCTGGGAAAAATGGCATGCTGCTCACCCGTCTATACCTTATCGCCGTTTTCAACTGTCAGGGCTTGACGATATAAATACCCTGGATGATAGTCGCAGGATGCGCGAGTTTATTTTGCGGATTACATGCATAGCACGTTCGTTAACCGGGGAAGATGGTAAGCTGTTCATTTCCCTTGCCGGGGGCAGAAAGACCATGTCCTCGGACATGCAATACGCGGCGGGATTCTTCGGCTGTAATGCACTTATCCACGTGGCAGCGTCAAAACCCGTCACCGATGAAAGCATTTTTTTTGATGAAACAAAAGTTTCATCTGAATTTGACGTGGTACCGTTCGTAACCGACAGGTATGCGCCGCACCCCGCCTCGATTGCAATATCACACGAAAACTTTAAACTGCCAATGCCACCCCGAAATGGCGCCAGGGTAATAGAATGCAGCGCAACTTCACTGCTCACGAAAATCGAGGAATTGTATAACACGTCGGGTAATTTTTACGTGAATTACAATGATGAGCAGAATCATGCATACCGTTCAAATTTTACCGTGCTTTTCTCGCTGTCTCCTTCACTTTTCAGGGACATGGCAAATCAACGAATTCATCATGGTATTTCCTATGCTGAAATAGAAAGCCTGCTTAGAGCGCTTCCCAAAACAGAGCTTCACTGCCACCTGGGTGGTGTGTTGTACCCCGAACAAATTATCGAAGTAGCACGAACATGGGAAAAGAACGTCAACGCCTGGATTGATAGATCAAATAGATTAAAAGATTTTTACCATTCATGCAAAATCGCATCAGATAATAATAATCTTGAATTGCTTCCACCTGTATTAAAAGATGAGGGAATCAAGAAGTATTATTCCATTGATTTCGAAAACCATGGAATACCCCGGCATATTGTATCTGCTGCATGTGTATTGGCTTTTGGTCAAAACGAAGATCTTTTTCAACAGCTTGTGTATGGGGAGCTTTTAAACGAAGATGCATTCCGCGGTATCGGTATCAACCGGTATGAGAGGCTGGGTGATTTCCAGGGGTCATCCCTGCTGCAAAGCAGTGAATCCATTCGTATGACCGTGCGTATGATGTGTAAGAATGCCATCGAGGACAACGTGAAGTACATCGAGGTGCGTTGCTCACCCCACAAGTACACTGCTGGGGGGCTCGATGAGATAGAGGTATACCATCTCATTGAAGATACCTTACGGGATTATGAAGGCAAACTTAAATCGAAGATCATAATAATAGCAAGCAGACATGGAGAGGATAAGGACATACAGAAAGCGGTACAGCTTGCAGGTAGAATAGCAGGTGAACCGTCCTCGCTTCTTGCCGGAATTGACCTTGCCGGTGATGAGGCAGCCCGCCGTCCGGGAGAGGTGCGAACATTGTTTCTTCCCCTGCTTGAAAAGTGTATGGGGGTTACCATACATGCCGGTGAGACCATGCCTTCACAGAGTGTATGGGAGGCGGTGTATCATCTCTCGGCAGAGCGTATAGGCCACGGGCTTACACTTGTTGAAAGATATGATCTGATGAAAAAAGTACGTGACAGGCGAATCGGCGTTGAGCTGTGCCCGTCAAGCAATATGCAGATAGCGGGGTATGGATATCATTATTTGGGCAGTGATAATAACTATGAATACCCGTTAAAAACTTTTCTGGATAACGAAATTCGTGTCTCGATAAATACGGATAACCCCGGTATATCACTCACATCTCAGAGCATGGAGCTGTACAGGGCTGCACTGCTTTCTCGTGATGGGTTGAACATGTTCGATATTTTGCAAATAATAAAAAACGGTGTATCAACGTCATTTCTCGATCATGGCGAGAAGAAACAGTTGATGTTTCAGTATGAAGATGAAATTCTGGAAATTTTTAAAAGAGGGTTATCTTGATGTCGAAGCATGACGAGATGATACTATGTGTTTATAAGGAATCTCTTCCTAATTCATTTTTTAAACACAGAGTTGCAATGTCAATGAGTGAAACCAAACTTGTAAAGAGGTATCTGCAACCATCATATGTTTATACCAGGCGAAAAGATGCCGAAACTGATGAGTCACTGTTCCAGTTGATTCCCTACTGTATTGTACAGGACGAACATTACCGGTTGTTATCATATAACAGGAGGGGTAGTGAAAAGCGATTGCATGGAAAAATGTCATGTGGGCTTGGTGGTCACGTGAGCAGGGATGATACCGTACCCGGTGAGAACATTCGCGATGCCATACACCGGGGTCTTGAACGCGAAATCTACGAAGAGTGTGGCGTATCTCCAGCCGGGGGGTATACATTCGAGGGTGTTATTGCCGAATCAGAATCTGCTGCCGGCAGGGTGCACTTCGGAATGGTATATTCAACGAAAATTCAAGCTGATGAATTGCAGCCTTCAGAGGAGATTAGTGAATATCAGTGGATGACACACAAAAAGGTACAGGAAAATATTGAAAATTTTGAAACCTGGTCATTACTGGCCATTCAATTATATAACAAATCACTTGTGTAGCGAGTATTGATGAAAAATGTTACTATAACAACGGTGGGGACAAGCAGCATCATCAATATAAGGAATATGTATCCTCAACTATTCCCATTACTTGAAAACGGTGATTTTCAAGCAGTAGTTAAACGACTATTGGAAATGAATGCTGGCCAGTTAAAAAAGGTGTCGGCCGAAGTTAATTCAACCATGACAATGATAGAGAGTGGCATTATTTCAGGGGAAAAGCTTTTTCTGATCTTATCAGATACTATCAACGGTCATATTGCAGGGGGGCTGCTAAAAGAGATGTTTACGGCTGGTAACAGGCTTTCTCATTTTGATAATGTTGAAACGATCAGTATTCACGGGTTAAATGACGAGGATTTTGAGGTTTTCAGGCATACCGGCTTGAAAAACCTGGTTTCACGTGTATGCTCCATTTTATTAGAACACCAGTATGATGTTGCCATTAATAATACGGGTGGCTATAAGGCAGAAATTGCATATGCAGGTATTATAGGGCAGGTTTTTGGCGTTCCAGTATATTACCAGCATGAAAAATTTGGTAGCATGATAGAATTACCTCCCTTACCTGTATCCATTGATTATTCATTATGGGAACAGCACGGAGAGCTCTTACGTAAACTGGTTGACAAAGTTGAAATAAAAGCTGACAATAAAGGCGAAATTGCTGATCCGGCTCTTATGTACCTGGTTGATACTGCTACCAGGAATGGTGAACGATGGATGTCACTAAATGCTGCCGGTCACCTGTTTGTCAGGGCATCAGGCTATAATATTCCTGGCAATAATTAGCGCCAGATCTTTGAAAACACCATTGCGCGAACCTCCAGAAAGTCCAAAAATGACCAAAATCGGGGGACTTTCGCGCAAGCATAACACCTGGAATTTCGAGGACTTATGATTTCGAGGGTCGAAATTTGTCAATTAATGAACCAAATCCGCCAACATTCGCGTTTTCGGTGGTATAACCCCTGGAAAATTCAGCACTTAGAAGTGGTAGGGTCAGAATAGCCCTGAGAAGAGAAGGGATTACGACCTGCCCACTTAATAAGTCTATTTTTAAATTCTTTTGTTAAGTGTCAGAATAGCCCTGAGAAGAGAAGGGATTACGACTGTACCGTATACAGTGGTACGTTCCTGAGCTTCGATCCTATTAAGTCAGAATAGCCCTGAGAAGAGAAGGGATTACGACTGTAATATAATCACGGCACATCCCCCTCAACTCTCATTTCTGTCAGAATAGCCCTGAGAAGAGAAGGGATTACGACCTTTTTTTATTTTTTTTCAAAATGAAACCCCGGCTTTTCGTCAGAATAGCCCTGAGAAGAGAAGGGATTACGACACACATACCGGGAAACCAAAATAGTCCCAAAGTGAGGGTAGTCAGAATAGCCCTGAGAAGAGAAGGGATTACGACAACTCATCGT
>CAZAOK010000103.1:0-14087 GCA_964486725.1 uncultured Leptospiraceae bacterium | reverse complement strand
AGACTGATTATATCATGGGTCACATGAATGTAACCCGGAATTTAAATCACTCCCACGCTACATACAATTCAGTTGAAAAAAATAATATTTGCAATATACTGGGTACTACTTCACCGTGAACAAAAATGAACCGGCCGACATGAAAGAAAAAACCTTTATAAAAAACTTTTCGCTGGAAGAGGCAGAAACCCTGTTTGACGAGATGGGAGAAAAACCCTATCGGGCAAAGCAGCTGTTTAACTGGCTGTATGAGCGGAACATCTCCTCCTTTGACGAGATGACTAATTTTTCAAAGGATCTTCGGCGCAGGCTGTCAGAGGGATTCGCGGTTTCAGCCCTGGAGCTTGCGGAGAGCATGACGTCCCCGTCCGACAGCACTACTAAGTATCTTTTTAAGACACGTGACGGGCATTTTATTGAGTCTGTGCTGATACGAAATGACGGAACCGATGAGGGCAGGCTTACCGTGTGCGTTTCAAGCCAGGTGGGGTGCGCCATGGGATGCACCTTCTGCCAGACGGCGAAGATCGGCTTCAGGCGTAACCTGGAAGTGGCCGAGATTCTTGACCAGCTGTCGCAGGTTAGAAGGCAGTCGGGGCTGAAGAACAACAATATCGTGTTTATGGGTATGGGTGAACCATTCATGAACTACGATAACGTGCTGAAGGCGTCTGACATCATGAATTACACCTTCGGCTTTCACATTTCGGTGCGAAAGATAACCATATCCACCTGCGGGGTGCTTGACGGTATTGAGCGATTTATCGATGAGAAACGGCCCTATAACCTGGCCATATCGTTGAACGATACACTGCCGGAGAAACGGCAGGTGCATATGCCCATTGAAAAGAAATACCCTGCGCGAAAGCTTATCCAACTGCTTAACAATAAATTTCCGGTGTCCCGAAACCGTCTTACCATTGAATACGTGATGCGGAAGGACAATATCTCGGAGGAGGACGCGAAGCGGCTGAAAACCATGTTCAGGTACAACAGGATCAAGCTGAACCTTATTCCGCTGAATGCCGGTGATCATGCCATTGACATGCCGGGGCCCAAAGAAATTGATCATTTTGTAAAAATGCTTGAAATTATGAATATTCCCATTTCAATTAGAAAAAGCTCGGGTAGCGATATCGGGGGTGCCTGCGGGCAGCTTTCGGGAAGACGATACAAAAAAGGACTGGCTGAAAACATATCATAATGGAAATACTACAACAGGTTCTCTCATATATCAAATTTGCTGTACAATGGATATTCCGCCACTGGGTGCTGGTGTTCATTATCATTCCCACAGTGTGCGCCATACTCCTTTCGGGGTACGTGGGTGTGATATACCTGCAGTGGGCGGGTGACCGTGAAGCGGCCTTTGAACGGCTTTTCAGGTATAAGCAACTGATCGACAGAACTGAAGAACTTCGTGAAGGATACGTATACAGCTACAGCGATATTGACCTGCAGGCGAAAGTAGTGGATATTCCTACCAGGATCTTTGACCGGAACAACGAGATAATTGGTGAGTTCTTCGAGCAGAAACGGGAGATCGTCCCGTATTCCTATTTTCCAAAGGCACTTATACGCGGGGTGATCGCAAGCGAGGACAGGGATTTCTACCAGCATCATGGTATCAGTTATGATGGTATATTCAGGGCTTTCCTGGTGAATCTTGCCAACCTGTCGGTTGTACAGGGCGGCAGCACCATCACCCAGCAGCTTGCCAAGGTGCTCTTTACCGACATGGAACGCAGTCTCAAGCGTAAGATTTACGAGGCGTTCTGTGCATACGAGATCGAGCAGAGGTATGACAAGCAGGATATTCTTTCAATGTATTTGAATCTCATATATTTCGGTAATGGCGCCTACGGGGTTGAGTCAACCGCCGAGATGTTTTTTGGTAAATCCATACAACAGTGTAACGAGACTGAATGCGCCATGATAGTGGCAACCATATCTAATCCACGGGTTTATTCGCCCCTGTCAAACCTGGGCAATTCTATCAGGAAAACACGGCGTATTATGAAATCAATGGTTGACGCAGGGTATATTACCAAAAGCCGTGCTGATTACCAGTATAAAAGATTTCTTGAAAAGTGGGACGTGAAATTCAACAGGGAAGATGAAGTCATAGAGTCACTGATTGGCAGTTTTGTCTACAGTTCTTACCGGGTAAACCGGGCCCCTTTCTTTAACGAGTACATACGAAGGATACTCGTTGAAAAGTTTGGTGAGGATGTGGTAAAAAAAGGCGGGTTGAGCGTGTATACCACCATTGATGCCGAGAAGCAGGACGTGGCCGTTGAAGCACTTCGGGCGGGAATACAGCGGCAGCGTGACTATCATGTAAAACGTTCCAGGATGTTCAAGAGTCCCTCGCTGGCCCTGAAAGAAAAAGAAAAATCTGAAAATATCCAGGGCGCGCTGGTTGCCATAAACCCATATACCGGTGAAATCATCTCGTACGTAGGTGGATATGATTTTACCGCCCGATCACAACTCGACCACGCGCAGCAGGTGCGCAGGCAGCCGGGCTCATCATTCAAGCCAATTGTCTACTGTGCCGCCCTGCAGGAACGGGTGATAACCCCATCAACAGTGTTCATGGACAGGAAGAAGGTATTCAAGGGAGGGTATGCCCCCGAGAATTATGACCGCAAATACCTTGGCGAAGTGATCGTGCGGGAGGCTTTGAGCAGGTCTATCAACGTGGTATCGGTAAAGGTGCTTGATCGCACCGGTTATTCAAGAATATTTTCAATATTACAGAATGCCCTTGATATGTCATCTGGTGAGCTTAGTGATCGTTTCGGCAAAACACTTTCGATGGCCCTTGGAACTTACGAGGTATCGGCCATTGAAAACGCAATTTTACATTCTGTCATCGTTAACGGCGGTGAATTTATAAAACCCTTCGGTATCAGGTACGTTAACGATTATAACGGCAACATAGTTTGGAACAGGGAAGAAGAAGTAATGCGTAGTATTCAAGAAAAACGAAAAGATATTGATAAGATCATTGATCCGGTGGCCGGTGCAATTACCGTGTCCATGTTAAAAGGTGTGTTCGAAGAGAATGGTACCGCTTCGTGGATAATGCGAAACTGGAAGCAGCCGGTGGAGGTGGCAGGGAAAACCGGAACCAGTACAAATTTTAATGACGCGTGGTTCGTCGGGTATACTCCCGACCTGGTTACCGCGGTATGGATAGGAAATAACAAGGGTGCCATATCACTTGGACCCGGTCGGTCAGGTGGAGTAGTCTCGGCTCCAGTCTGGGGGCAGTTTATACGGGCTACCTATCTAAACAATTCACCCATGGCTTTTATTGTACCCGACGAGGGGCTCACACGACAGACCATATGCCTTGACAGTGGTATGGTTCCCCGTGAGCAGGGGCTGTGTCCACGGGTAGCAGAAGATGAATTGTTTTATATGGGGTCAGAGCCGGGTGAATACTGTCCGCTTCATATTCCGTTACAGGAAGATGAAGCAATCGAAAATACCGATTCTACCACAGGGGAGAAGTGAAGTATATGAAAGACAAGATATCAATGTATATTTCTATTGTGTTCCTGGTGCTGTTTTGCGCGTCTTTCAGATGGCCGGCAGAAAATATTACCATAACATCAACCTTTGGTGAATCAAGGGGTAATCATTTTCATGACGGGATGGATGTTATATCATCCGACCGGAAGATATATCCGGTTGCTGATGGTGAACTGGTATATTTCTGGGATAAATCGTTGTTTCCCCTTGATGATTATCCCGGTCTGGGTAATTACAGGATCATGCGTCATAATGATACAATGTATTCATTATATGCCCATCTTGAGGATGATGTACCAGATAAAAAGACCTATTCCAGTGAGGATTTGCTTGGAATGATGGCAAACACGGGTAGATCATACGGGCGGCATCTTCATTTTACATTGATAGAAAGAAAGACCGGAAAATCAGTGAATCCCATGCAGGTGCTGCCTGAAGTAGAAGATATCAAACCACCCACAATCAATGGCATGTTTATCAGGATTGACGACCACTATTATTCAATCAGGGAAGGTGGTAACATACGGTTAACCAGGCATTACCCACTGCTGATAGATATTTTTGATTCGTTAAAAGGATCAGAGAAATGTGGTGTGTATTTACTTGAAGTAACTGTAAATGATGAAAAAGTATATTCTGTCACTTTTGATGCCATATTAAATTCAAAAAATGGATTGACAATTTCAGGAAATATATTTCATAGTTTGTTTGACGAAAAGGGTTATTACAGGATACCGAAGGTATCATACAGGGACGGGGTGAACACCGTGACGGTTTCAGCCCGTGATTTTTCTGGTCATACATCCACGAAAAAATATTCCTTTAACGTAAAATTAGAAATTTGATGCATGGCCCGGGGTTTTAAAGCTGCCTGTCTTCAAGGAGGAAGTGTGTTGGTTAAAAATCTTATTCCTTATTTCAGAAGAAAGAAGAATATAAAACAATATGATATGGCCAGGGCCCTTAATGTGTCTCCTTCGTATCTGTGCAAGGTTGAAAGAGGAACGCAGGAACCTACTGAACAGTTCAAAAAGGCATGCGCCAGGCATTTGAATATCCCTATAAAACAGCTTTTCCCTGAGAAAATCGAGGAAAAGAATGTTGAGAAGATAAACAACAGCTTCAAGAATAAACTCTGGAGTGTCAGAAAAGAAAAAAGTATTAAGCAATACGAACTGGCTAATATGCTTGACTGTTCTCCATCATACCTTTCAAAAGTTGAAAAGGGTTTGCAGGAACCTACCGGTAGTTTTAAAAAAGCATGCGCGAAAATATTAAAAATAAGGGAATCAGAACTTTTTCCATAAGAACTCCACATCATACATGGATATTATAACCCTGAATATCATCATTTTACTCGTATTCTTCATGCTGTCCGCCTATTTTTCGGGTACTGAAACCGCGTTGTTTTCTGTCAAAAAAACCGACCTGCACAGGTATGCCCTTTCCAGTGATTCATATGAGTATTATATCGCCTCACTTATGCGTTCTCCCCAGAGTGTGTTTATAACGATTCTAATCGGCAACATGTTCATGAATATTACAGTATCTGCCCTTTCCACAAGTGTGCTGTTGTCAGTTTGGCCAAACTATGGACACATTATCGCCATAGCTGTTGTGACTCCCATCATAATTGTTCTTTGTGAGATTTTTCCAAAAGTTATAACTTTCAATCATTATGAAAAGTATTCACGTAAGTCTGTTCCACTGTTGAGAATATTTCATGCTGTATTCTACCCGTTGCGTGTGGTGCTGCTGGCCTTTACCAACGGGCTTATACGTGTATTTAACCTGAAACTCCAGGAGCGTGAAAGCGTTACTGAAGACGAACTGGCACAGGCCATAAAGAATGGCGAGAAACATGGCATTATAAGTAACAGCGAGAGCGAATTTATTCGAAATGTTCTGCGATTTTCAAAGAAAGAAGCTGAGAATGTGATGATTCCACGCAACAATGCGGTGTTCATAAGCGTGGATGCGGATATTGACGAGGCAACAGGAATATTTCTTGAGAGCGGACATGTGCGTCTGCCGGTTTACAAAGACGATCCTGACCATATCGTAGGGGTGCTTGATGCCAGGGACCTTATTCCCTATCGATATGGCATGAAAAAGAGTAAAAATATCAGCCGGCTCATGCACTCAATCGATCATTATCCAGCGTCGAAAGAACTTGGTGAACTTCTTGCCGAATTCTTAACAAGGCAGATCCAGATAGCCATAGTGATGGATGAGTATGGCGGTACCGCGGGTGTGGTGTCACTCCCATTGATTATATCAGAGCTCCTGGGAAGAGAAAACATTCTATGGGAAGAATCACCGAAAAATGAGATCAGAAAACTTGATGATAATATTACTATAATTCCCGGTGACATGCAGTTAGATGATTTTAATGATAAATTCAACGAAAACCTTTTCAGCGATGAAACCGAGACAGTGGCTGGATTTATAATTGAAACGCTTGGGCATTTTCCCCGCCGAAGGGAAACAATGGAAGCGGGGAATTATTTTCTTACCGTAAGAAATATTTCGCGAAACAGTATTAAATCCATCGAAATTAAAAATAAAAACTAAAAATGAATACTGACCTTATAATTACATATAATATTCTCACATTTATCTGCATCATGATGTCGGCTTTCTTTTCTGGTTCAGAGACATCTCTTGTATCGTCAAATTATATATTGATTCAGAATCTACATGAACGGGGAAACATGCGGGCCGGAATTGCCATGCGGATCCTTGAAAATCAGGAAGACGCCCTCCGCATGATATTGATTGGCAATAATATCGCCAATATCACGGCAACCGCTTTTATTACATACCTTGCCACTAAAGCATACCTGCTGGAAGAAACAGGTCTTTTGATCGTGACAGTAGTTCAAACCCTGGTATTTCTTGTGTTGTGTGAAATAACTCCAAAGATTGTTGCCCGTTCGAAAGCTGAATCCTATCTGCTGTTATTTGTCCATCTCCTTTCATTTTTCTTCTTTTTTCTGCGACCACTGTTAAAATTGTCATTATTATTTCCTAATCTCTTGACGCGTCGGTTGAAGATTGAGAAGTCTTCTACATCAATCATTTCATCCAGGGATGAGATCGATGTCATGTTCAGGCTTGGACATAAAGAGGGTATTATTGACGATAAGCATCATTTTTTCGTGAACGAGATCCTGTCATTTAATAAGATAAAGGCAAGGGAGGTGATGACCCCTCTAATTGATGTAGTTTCTATCGAAAAAAAGCAGGGTATTCGACAGCTGGTAAAGTCTATTGAAAAGACACGCTTTTCGCGAATTCCAGTATATGAAGACAGGGTCGATAATATTATCGGGTACGTGCTGTATAAAGATCTTTTGAAAAAGTCAACGGTACAATCAATTGATGAAATATTGAGACAACCCTATTTCGTTCCCAATACCAAACGGATATATGAACTTCTATCAGAAATGCGAGAGGTGGAAAAGCCACTGGTATTCGTGGTGAACGAACACGGTGCGGTTGAAGGATTACTGACCGACGAGGATATCGCAGAGGAGATAGTTGGAGAGATACAGACACGTGATCATCCCGAAGAGGAACTTATCCGTGAGACATCACCCGGAAGGTATATCATACAGGGTGACCTGGATATCGAGTTCTTTCAGAGAAAGTTCGGCATTGATATTATAAAGGTTGATTTTGAAACGGTAGCAGGATTTGTTATTTCAAAAATGGGAAAGATCCCACGTGAGGGTGATAAATTTGAACATGACGGGTTTGTTTTTCAGGTTAACGAAGCAACGGACAGGTCGGTTGAGAAAGTGCTGCTTATGCGACCTGCCCGCAAAAAAAGCTGAAAGAAAAATAGCTATTAGCTGGAAATCATCGGTCCGAGATTATCTTTTCCCGACAGGATATGTATATGCAGGTGCCATATTACCTGGCCCGCGGCGGATCCATTGTTTATGATTACCCGGTAACCATTATCCAGTTTCTCCTGGCTGGCAATTTCCTTCACTGCCATGAAAATATCGCTGTAGATATGACTGTTCTCGGGTGTGGTCTCGTCAATGCTTTTCGTGTGTTCTTTATGCACAACAAGTATATGCACCGGGGCCTGCGGATTGATGTCCCTGAATGCGTACACCCTGTCATTCTCGAATACTTTGTCAGATGGTGTTTCACCGTTTATAATATTACAGAAAAGGCAGCCCATAAGTCGACCTCATTTTTATGATATTGAATGTCATACTGGTATAATGTGTAGTGTTGTTTTTTAGTTTATCAGGATATGTGCAGCCTGGTCAAGTAAAATTGGTTATTCATGTGAGAAAGATGGGTGACGGGTAATGGGTGTCGACTAACGGGGGACGGGGAAAAAATAATATCAGGTGCAATGTTGAACATGGTTACTATTGATGACATTAAGTATGTACTTTACGGGGTGGACGATGATGCTGACATGGTGGGGCGCTTTGTTTCACATGTGAAGGACAGGGCTATCCCATATTCCGATGAGAAAGAACTTGGAGAACTGCTGGAAGGCTTAAAAAATAAAGGAGTACTCTCCAAGGAGGTGCTGGTTTTAAAACCCTTCCTGGGCAGGTTTTTTCAGATGTGTCCGGGATCTCCAAATGTTGTATGCTGCAGGTACAGGTTGCTGAACACCTGTTTCGACTGTTTTTACAATTGTACCTATTGTTACCTGTTGTCATATCTGAACTTCTATGGCATTATGCAGTTTACAAATACCGGCAGGCTGCGTGAAGAACTGTTGAAGTTTATTAGTTCATCTGATCCAAACATGGTGTATCGAATAGGAACAGGTGAATTTACCGATTCTCTTATGATGGACCATGTAACGGGGATCGGTGAAGAACTGGTATCACTGTGTGCTGAATATCCAAACATCATGCTTGAATTAAAAACCAAGTCATCCAACGTGGATCACCTTTTAGATGTTAAGAATAAAGGAAACGCGGTAATTGCATGGAGCATGAATACCCCGCGAAACATAGAATTGTACGAGGAGGGTACAGCAACTCTTAACGAAAGGATCCACGCGGCATCAATGGCTGAAAAGGCGGGATATTTTCTTGCTTTTCATTTTGATCCGGTTATTCTTTACAAGGGATGGAAAGCGGATTATGAAAAAGTAATTCATGATATAATGAATGCCGTTAAACCGGAACGTATAGCCTGGATATCACTCGGAGGTTTTCGTTTTCTTCCTGACTTCAGGGAGGTCATGCGGGGGCATTTTCCCAATGAAGCCATCACCTCGGAAGAAATGTTTCCGGGGATAGACGGTAAGTTGCGATATTTTAAACCGGTGAGACTTGACATGTATCTTTTCATGAAAGAAACCATCGACAAATATACAGGCACACCCTTTGTGTATATGTGCATGGAAACACCTGAAATGTGGGAACGGGTATTTGCTGCCAGGTATGAAACATCTGAAGAGCTTGAAATTGCCTTTAGCGATCATTTGAAGAATACATTATTCAAATGATTTCAGGCGGCCCTGTAAAATAGTTGACCGTTTGCAGCACTGTTGTGAGAATCTGTTTGTCATTATGAATTATAATCAGCAAGGAGTACCGATTGGAACTACAAGATCCTAAAGAAATATTACGGGAGATGCGGACCCTCTACGAAAAGGTAAACGAACTGTATGACAGTTTACATATTACTGCCAGCAAGAAGCGTCTGCGTGAACTCGAACAGGAAACATATAAATCTGATTTCTGGTCTGACCAGGATTACAGTGCCCGTGTGAGCCAGGAAATAAGCCGTCTGAAAAGAAAAATCGAGCCATGGGATGAACTTATACAGGAGATAGGTGAAACTGTTGAATTGCTGGAAATGGCTATCGATGAAAACGATTCTGAACTGGTGAAGGAAAGCACCAGACGTTTTGATGAGTTTGAAAAACGCTTTGATCAGCTTGAAACCCTCGAGTTACTTTCAGAAGAAGATGACCTGAAAAATGCTTTTCTGTCAGTTCATCCCGGAGCGGGTGGTACCGAGTCGCAGGACTGGGCAAGCATGCTTTTGCGAATGTATATGCGATGGGCTGAAAAAAATGAGTATGAAGTGGAAGTAATAAGTTATATGCCCGGTGAAGAAGCGGGTATTAAGGATGTAACTATTCTTTTAAAGGGTGAATATGCTTTCGGACTTCTTAAGGGGGAGAGTGGCATTCACCGCCTGGTAAGGATATCCCCTTTCGATTCTAATAAGCGCCGGCATACATCATTCGCCTCGGTTGATGTAATACCGGAGGTTCCTGAAGACATAGATGTTGAAATAAATGAAAATGACTTGAAGATTGACACCTACAGGGCATCCGGTGCCGGGGGTCAGCATGTAAACAAGACTGATTCAGCAGTTCGTATCACCCACGAACCAACGGGTATCGTAGTGCAGTGCCAGAACGAACGATCTCAACATAAAAACAAGGCTTCTGCAATGAAGGTGCTCAAGTCAAAGATATACGAGATGAGAAGAAAAGAGTTAGAGGATGAGAAGCTGGAAAAGATGGGGGAGAGAAAAGATATCTCCTGGGGAAACCAGATCAGGTCATACGTGTTTCAGCCATATACCATGGTGAAAGACCATCGAACCAATATGGAAATCGGTTCAGTTGAGCATGTAATGGAAGGAGATATCGACAGGTTTCTGTATGCCTTCCTGAAGAGTCTGAAACAGTAGGTCAGTCCAGTGGAACCTCTATAACACACTCGGTGCCATTGGTGTTATCTATGCGCAGCGAACCGTTCATCTGTTCAGTGAGAAGATGAACCAGCTGTATGCCGAGGGTGTCGGTGGATTTCTTGAGTACGTTATCAGGGATACCTATCCCATTATCACGAACGGATATTTTTTTAAAACCATTTCCGTTGGATGATAATGACACTATTACCTCTTCATCACCGGTTTTTTTGCAGAAGGCATACTTGAGAGCGTTTGAAATAAGTTCGTTGATGATGAGCCCGCATGATACAGCCTGGTCGAGGGTAAGATGTATTTTCTCTCCCTTAACCTGGATGTTAATATTCGAACTATATGTATATGACTGTTGCAATTCATTTACCAGTGACAGTATGTAACTGTTGAAATCGAGGGAGGCGATATTTTCTGAATGATATAATTTTTCATGCACAAGGGCCATTGACCGTATCCTGTTATAAATGGTATTGAAGTAGCTGCTAATATCCGGGTTGTCGGTATTCCTGGCCTGTAGATTAAGCAGGCTGGTGATTATCTGAAAATTATTCTTTACCCGGTGGTGTATTTCTCTCAGCAATATCACCTTGTCTTCAAGTGACATTCGCAGGCTCTCTTCAATCTTTTTACGATCAGTAATATTAATGGCAGAGATAAGCACAGCCCGCTGGCCGGCATAATCAATAATGTCGGCCCTGGTTTCTACCCAGCGCGTTTTTCCATTCCTGGTGAGTATTTTGAATTCATACTCGTTTTCGGGGTTTTCCCCCCGAAGTCTTGCCAGTTCACGCTCTTTAACAAGTTCCCTGTGATCGGGGTGCACGAAATCCCAGAAATTTATAACTTTCAGTTCTTCGACTGAATACCCGGTTATTTTTTCCGCGGCGGGATTAGCGTATATCCAGCGATTTTCCTGGTATATCATTATGGCTACTGACGTTGACTCGGTATATGTTCTGAATCGTTCTTCGCTTTCACGTAGTTCTACTTCAGCCTTTTTCCTTTCAGTAATGTCCCTGGCGATACCCAGCACCTCCACTGGTTTTCCGTTCTTGAAAAGTATTTTGGAGTTTACCTCCACGGGAAATTCTCTTCCTTCACGGGTTCGCATCATGACTTCATAAGTTGTAAAAGGGGCTCCCGTAAGCTTATCCTGCACCATCTGCCTGGCTGTATCAATAGAATCATCAGTGAGGACTTCCCATACATTCATCGTCGATAATTCTTCTGCTGAATATCCTGTGAGTTCGCATGATTTTGCATTGAAATGTATTATGTTTCCATCAAGATCGTGTCCGTACACTATATCGTTGATGTTATTCAGTATTTCAGTAAAATGGGAGGTGCATTCATGTAATCTGCTTTTGTGATGCTCAGCATCAATTATTGCGCTGATAAGTGAATGCAGGGTATACGTGGTAACGGGAAGCTGAAGTAAATATGTTGAATCCGCATTCTGAATAGTTTCGAAAAGACCCGGGTATTCTTCACCGGTGGTGAATATAACAGGCCCTGGTATTTTCTTTCGCAGAACAGGTACTTCGTTTTTCCAGTCGGCATGAACGGGAATAATATGGATAGTCTTTCCATCTTCATGTGATTTTATCCCTTCAAGTGCTGTCGTTTCATTATTATTCAGGGATATGGCAAGCTTTTCAGAAACTTGTGTAAGAATATCAAGAAAAGACGCATCAGTCGCGTTGGCTCTAATGTGATAGGTTTCCATATGGTGCATACTCCAGAGGTCAGTTACAAAACTGTCAGTTATTAATGACATACTTAGGTAGTGGTATTTTTCTATCAAGAAAAATATTTTTATAATGTCATTCCCGGGAACCTGATTAAGAGCCATAAATATAATTTGGAAAGCTGATTTCGGTTGACTTGATATATTGACAGGTTAGTATAACTGAATAGATTCCCGCCTTTGCTGGAATGACAGAGGACAACAGGAAGCAGGGGAATGACAGATGTGAAGAGGCTTATTGGTGTCCTCGCTTATCAGCGACACCACCGTAGCCAACACCATAATGAACGGCCTCGGCACCCCATATGAACAGCACGTGGCGAAGATCGTTGTATCAGGCGAGGGGAAGAAATAATAATGCTTGACTTTCTCCAATAAGTACGACAATTTCGTATTTACTGGAGAAATAATGATGACAAAAGAAGTTAAATACCTTGATACACTTTATATCTCTGATCAACTAAGGAATTATGCCTCTCCGAAATCCAAACTTACAACGATGGTACAGTCTGGAGAATTGATAAGGGTCAGGCAGGGTCTGTACATACCGGGAGACAGTAAAGAGTACTCGTTAAAAACATTGGCAAATAAAATATATGGTCCATCGTATGTGTCATTTGAATCAGCCCTTGAATACTATGGTATTATTCCTGAACGAGTGGAAACTGTTACATCGGCTGTATATAACAAGAACAAAAATAAAACATTTCGTACACCTGTGGGCACATTCATTTACATGTATGTGCATCCCCGTACATATCCATATGGTGTAATAAGAATCTCTGATAATGATAGTCCATTTATTATAGCAACAAAAGAAAAAGCCCTGTGTGATACCCTGTCAAAAATTAAGGGGATTGAAACGGTAAATCAAGTGGCAAGTCTTCTTGAGAAAGATTTAAGAGTTGATAATGAAATAATCAGTTCACTGTCTGGTACTGAAATCTCGTTTTTTGAATCTCTTTATCGGAAAAAAATCATTACACTTTTTAAAGAATACCTGAGCAGGGAGAAATCCAGTGCATAATGCAGTTCTCGATATGATCGAAAATTATAATTGCTCCTCAACCGAGGACTATAAAAACGCACTTAAAGAGGTTATCCAGGAGATAGCGTTGCTTGGTTTGTTCAGGGGAAAATTTTTTGATAAAGCAGCTTTCTATGGTGGTACTGCCTTGAGAATATTTTATGGATTACAGAGATTTTCCGAAGATCTTGATTTTTCTCTAATACGTCCTGAAGGGTCATATGATATTACTCCCCAATTGGAATACATAGAAAACGAGTTAGAATCATATGGATTTTCTGTGGATGTTATAAAAAAAGAAAAGTCAGAAAAATCTGCCATAGAATCAGCTTTCATTAAGGATAACACCTTAACGCATATGGTTAAAATACAGACCAGCGAACTTCCAGAATATATTATACATCCTGATGAAATATTTAAAATAAAACTTGAAGTAGATACAGACCCTCCGGGTGAAGCAGAATATGAGGTTAAATATCATTTGAAACCAATTCCATTTTCCGTTCGGCTTTTTACTCTTGAAAGTCTATTTGCTGGAAAAGTACATGCTATACTTTGTAGAAAGTGGAAAAACAGGGTAAAGGGCAGGGACTTTTTTGACTATGTCTGGTATTTGTCCAGGGGAACGGCATTGAATCTTCATCACCTGGAAGAAAGAATGAAGCAAACTGGACATTTAAGAGTACATGAAGTCCTGAAAAAAGATAATTTATATGAACTACTTTTTTCAAAATTTTCCAGTGTAAATTTCAAACAGGCTGTCTCAGATGTACGTCCATTTGTCAGAGAACAGGATTCGTTGAATGTATGGTCTTCAGAATTTTTCACGGCAATAACAAAAGAAAAGTTGATGATATCGTAATGTTTTAATACCCATCGGCGGCCAGATAGTCAATCTTGCGGCACAAGGTATCGAATACGAGGATGATGGTTCTGTCAACTTCAGCTTCGACAACTACGAGTCAGACCAGGTAAAGCGCGGTATGGCAAACATCGTGGTGTCCTCCCTTATCAGCGACACCACCGTCGCCAACACAGTGATGAGTCATCCTCATT
>CAZAOK010000102.1:0-14235 GCA_964486725.1 uncultured Leptospiraceae bacterium | reverse complement strand
TAAAGAGGAATGTGTCCTTCGTTATTCAAAATTGACATTGAAATTTGTTTTATTAACCGAAATTTAATTTACTCCCGATTCAACAATCTTTACATCCATGTAATATGCTTGACGTAGGGCACATCAGCACGTAGCTTTATTGTTACGGATGATGGAACCCACAGTTTCGCCATCCGTAACAAAAATTCAATGGCTGAACACACGCGATGTTGACAATACGTATCGGATTATTCATTCTCGGCCTTGTTCTTGCCGGGGGCATATTTCTTTTTCTGCGGGCCATGCAATATCCGGCAAAGATACGCAAGGCCGAAGAACTGCTGGATAATGGTGAAACTTCCAGGGCCAGTGAGTTGGTAAAGCTCATACTGGAACGCAAAAAAGATTACGTTCCGGCACGATATCTCCGTGCCCAGATACTGGTGCGGCAGAAACAGTATCTCCTTGCCATATCAGAACTGAACAGCATTCTTACCCTGCCCGACTACAAAAAATATGTCAGCGAACTGGAAATATTTTACATGCTGGCCGAGCTCTACCACGAAACACAGCAATGGCAGAAAGAAATTGAAGTATATAAAAAGATTCTTCAGTATAATCCCGATGACGTCAACGCCAATCACCGGGTGGGACTTGTCTTTTTTCGGCATAACGACTTTGCCGAAGCACGCAACCATCTTTTAAAAGCCATAAACCTTGACCCCACCCTCACCGATACCCTGGCACCCCTTGGAGTCAGCAGCTATCACATGGCAGAATATGACGACGCCGAACAGTTTTTGCTCAAGGCCCTTGAAAAAACCCCTTCCAATCACGAGGCTCATTTTTTTCTTGGTATGATCTACAAGATGAAAAAAGACCACGAAGCTGCCATCAACATGTTCGAAGACGCCAAAATCGATAAAAAGTATTTTTTAAAGAGTCTTCACGCCCTGGGGCAGATATATTTTGAAAATGAAATGTACGACAAGGCCATCGAGACCCTCGAACGGGGTCTCCCCAGCCTGTCAGAATCAGACAATGACAGCCTCGAATACAGGTACCTGCTTGCTGAATGCTATGAGCATCAGAACAAGATACAGGAGGCAGTGCATCACTGGGAAAAGATATCACAGATAAACGCCAATTATCGAAGCACACAGATGAAGCTTGATGACTACCGTGCCATCCTGGATAATAAGAACCTGAGCTTTCTGTTTACTTCGTCACTTACTGAACTGCAGCCGCTGATAACCGAGATAATAGCCCAGTTGAATTTCAGTATCGTATCAAAACGCGAAGTATCACACAACGAATACATGTACAAGTGTTTCAGTGTGAAACGTATCAACGAACCCCCCATGCTTATATATTTCAACAGGACAACAAAAGAGATTACCGAAGGTCAGATTGCCACCTTTCATAAGCATGTAATAGAAGAGAAATGTAAGAGCGGTATGTACATAACCACGTCACGGTTCAGCATTCGGGCCAAGTCGGCTGCCTCTTCAAGAATGATCGAACTGATGGACGCGCGATTTTTGCAGAAGACCATAGAAAAGATCAAGAGTAAAAAATAAGCAGGAGTACACATGGTATGAATGTAAAAGCCATTACCATGGCAGTCGGAATACTACTGTCTGCCATCCTATGTACGGGATGTACACCCGATTCTGAGAAAAACATCCAGGCCGGCATTAAGGCCTATAAAAACGGTGCCCTCAGAAAATCCCGGCAACTGCTGGAAAAGGGATTGGTTCTTTCCTCGAAGGTGGCCGAAACAGAAGAAACCTGGAGATGCGGCTGCAGCGACAATACCATATACCGCTGCCGTGATAACCTGAGGTTTCTTGCCGGACATGACAGGAAAATCCCCTGTCCAAACGTGGTAGAGGACGTCACGATCCGCACACAGCCCCTGCAGGCGGCAGTAACCGACCGTGATTCAATTTTCATCTACCATGATGGTGAACTGGTAAAAACCGTAGAACACGACGACGACATTATGGCAATCGCCATGGATACCGGCAATGTATACTTTTACTCAGCGAAAAAACTCTACCGGTATACGCTGGAAAACGATACCACCTCACCGGCGGTTGACGCGTCTTTCTCACCTCCCTCCGAATTGAAAGAATACAAGAGCTGCCTTCACCTGCACGGCAACAGGCTCATCCTCACAGTGGGCATCGCTGGAATATACCACATCTCCGTTATCAACCTGAAAAACGGTGATATCACAATACATAATCAGCGCGTTGCCACCTGGAAAATACATACGGTGGATGACGGCATGTACGTGGTATCAGGATCAACCGGCAGCTGGACGCTGAAAAAGATATCATATTCGGGAAAAACCATGGAGACCATCAATACTTTTCCGGTACTGCATGATATTCACCTGCTAAAGGGGATATACATTGTCAACACACCGGATGGCACCTTTTTCTCAAATTATGAAAAACCCATGCATTTTTTCCCTTTTACTTTCACCATACAATGCGCCACCCCCGGTTACCTGCTTATCAGCGGCAATAAATCCAGTTACCTGCTGGACCTGGAAAAAATGCGAATAGTACTGACCAGGCTGATGAAAGAGGCCCCGGAGCTTTTCAAGAAAGAGGATTAACCCATGACCCCGGTCTCCATGGCAGTGATCATCCTGGCAACCATATGCGGTTACGTGGGAGTGTATCACCTGTTGTTCTATTTCAGAATACCGGGACACCGGGAGCATCTTTATTTCTCGTATACCTGTTTCTCCATCACCCTTTATGACATCTGCTCTGCGGGACTGTACAGCGCCACCACCATTCCCCAGGGAATGTTCTGGCAGCGTTACCAGTTTGCGGCCCTTGCCCTGTTCACCATCGCTATTTTATGGTTTACCCGCGCCTATACCCTGAATAGTATTTCGTTACGCGTACTCATACCCCTCAGCATCGTTGGTGCTGTTTTCCTCGTCGCCGGGCTGGTCACTGAGGGTTCTGCAACGTTCATACACACGGGGACGGGTCCCCGCCATGTAACCATTGGTAATTTTATAGACCTGCGCTACCCTGAGGCCACTCCCGGTTACCTGTACATGGGGCAATATGTATTCATGATGGTACTTTCTGTCTATGTACTGGTTGTGCTTATTCGCCACTGGCTGTCAGAAGAGCATCGCACTTCGGGTCCGGTAGTTCTTGCCATGACGGTATTTTTTGCCGCATGCATCAATGACGCCCTGGTTGGTATGGGGGTGTACGATATTCCCTATATACTTGAATATACCTACCTGTTCGTCACCCTTTCCATGGCATTCGTGCTCACCGGGCAGTTCGTGCAATTGCACATGGAGGTACAGGAGATGAACATGCGGCTTGAGGGAAAGGTAAACGACCGAACCATTGACCTTCTTTTCAGCGAGATCGGCAGGGAACTGTACGTGGAAATGCTGTCAGGGTCTTCATCCCGTGAAACCGAGTCTACCGTATCACGATTAAGCCGGGACATCAGCATCCTTTCTCATACCGATGAACTTTTCCGCAGGGCTGCCGCCAAGGCACGGGAAATTTCGCAATCAGAACAGGCCTATATATTCCTGGTGGACGAAAAAGAAACACTGCAGTGCAAGGCATCCGATTCGGCTGAAGACGCATCGATACTGTCGTATAACAGTTCACTGGTACAGGCAAGCTACCAGGAGAAGAAACCTGTCATTTCAGGAAAAAATTCAACCGAAATGACCATACCCATAAAACTCGGCGAAGAAGTAATAGGAATCGGTTATTTTCAGCGCTCTACTCCCCACTCCCCGTTTACGGATAATGACATACCCCTGCTTGAAGCCTTTATCAACCAGACCGCACGGGCACTTGAAGACGCGTTTTTCTACCAGCGCCTGACTCATCAGAAAAACAGGGAAAAACAGCATACCCTTTCACCGGCAATAGAAGCAAAAATTCGAAAAGCAGTACAATATCTCGACGATAATTTTACCGCTGATATTTCACGGGAAGGCCTGGCAGCCTCGCTGAACATGCACCCTGATTCTCTCAGCCGGTTTTTCAAAATATTTACGAATATGAAAATGGGCGATTATATTAACAGCCGCAGGGTAGAATACGCGGCAGAATGCCTGCGTGAAACAGATGAAAGTATTATCACCGTTGCCTATATGGCGGGATTTGAAAGTCTCACCACCTTTAACCGCACCTTTCAGAAAATCATGAAGATGACCCCCAGCACCTACCGCAGCCAGTATCGTAGCGGGTAACACTTTCCAATTTCTGACCCGTCAGCCAGTGACAGGACAGGCAGTCGAATATATGTTGTAGTATTATACATAGTGTCTCACCTCCCGGCGGGGAGAAGAGATACCCGTAACGACTCTACATACCATACGATCAGGGGACAGCCATGAGTGAAACAGCGTATATAATCGCCCATGACGTGGGAACCACCGGAAACAAGTCGTGCATTTACCGCATCACCGATCGAATAGAACTGGTAGATTCATACCTGGTGGAATACCCGATTTACACATTCCCGGGCGGAGGGGTGGAACAGAAAGCTGACGAATGGTGGAACGCCATTTGTTCGGCCACAAGGGTCATCATGGAACGCACTGCCATTAAACCCGCGGATATCAGGGGGATGGCCTTCTGCGCCCAGATGCAGGGATCCATTTTCGTGGACGAAGATGGTAACGCGCTGCGCAATCCCATGAGCTATATGGACGGCAGGGCAACCGGACAGATAAAGAAACATCTCAATCACGGCCTGCTGAAAATCGACGGAAAGTGGAACCTCCGAAAGGTTCTGAAATCACTTTATTATACCGGCGGCCTTGCCGGTACGGCCAAGGATCCCCTGTGGAAATACCACTGGGTGAAAGACAATGAACCTGAAATATTTGAAAAGGCACATAAGTGGCTGGACGTGAAAGACTACCTCGTACACCGCTGTACAGGCAAATTTTCCATGACCCGTGACTCGGCCAATATTACCTTCATATACGACACCCGTCCCGGCAAACTGGGCTGGCATAAGGGGCTGTGTAAAACCTTCGATGTTGACATGGATCTTCTTCCCCCGGTGTACGATGCCACCGACATAGTGGGCCACCTCACACCCGAAGCGGCAGGCCAGATGGGCCTGGTTGAAGGCATTCCCGTTCTCGGTGGTGGTGGTGACGTGCCCCTTACCACCATTGGGTCGGGGGGACTTGAGCTTCATGACACCCATATTTACATTGGCACCTCGGGTTGGGTGGTGTCAAACGTGGACAAGCGAATGGTGGACATCGGCAATTTTATGGCCTCCATACTGGGTGCCATTCCCGGGAAATACTGCTACACGGCAGAACAGGAGACATCCGGTGCCTGCCTGCAATGGGTACGGGATCACCTTGCCCTTGACGAGATCGGCGTATACCTTGAAGCGCAGCATATCTGTGAAAAGAACGATGAATACAATTCCCTTTACGACTTCCTTGACGAGGTGGTATTGCAAACCCCGCCCGGAGCAGAAAACGTTCTCTTCACCCCGTGGCTTCACGGCAACCGGTCTCCCCGGGAAGACCCTTACAGCAGGGGAATATTTTTCAACCTGGGGCTGAACACGGGAAAACGCCAGATGATCCGCTCGGTGCTTGAGGGTGTTGCCTTTCACAAGCGATGGATGCTTGAGGCCATGGAGAAGAAGATACCCCGCCAGGAGACAATACGATTCGTAGGGGGCGGCGCCAAGTCTGAAGTATGGTGCCAGATCATGGCAGACATCACCGGCAGGCAGATAGAGACCATAGCCAACAGCCAGAACGTGGGCACCATCGGTGCCACTGCCGTGTGCGGGGTAGGACTTAAGCTTTTCAACTCTTTCCAGGAAGCCAAGACCTTTATTCCGGTGGAAAAAGTCTATACCCCCAACAGGAAACACCGTGCCATGTATGACCGCAATTTTGATGTCTTTACCCGGTTATACGAGCGCAACAAAAAACTGTTTCTTGCCCTGAACGAGAACATTGTAAACGAAAAAACCGGCGATGAGCCGGCCGGACAGATGCCCGAGATGCGAAAAAGAACCAGTTCACAATGCTGACAGTCATCTGCCGTATATAAAAAATGAGAGGTGCGCAAATGGAAACAGCATCAGTAAAAGTGTATCCTTACCGCTGGATAGTACTATTCGTATTCGCCATTCTCAACATCGTAATACAGATACACTGGGTAACCTTTGCCCCCATAACCGGGCAGGCTGCCTCGTTTTACCAGGTCACTCCCCTTCAAATAGGCATGCTTTCGATGATATTCATGTTCGTCTACGTGCTGGTGTCCATCCCCGCGTCGTACATCGTTGACAGTTACGGTATAAGAAAGGGCATCGGTCTTGGGGCGCTGCTTGTAGGCATATTCGGCCTCATGAAAGGATTCTACGCCGAAAGTTATACCATGGTATGCGTTGCCCAGACAGGACTGGCAGTGGCTCAGCCCTTTATCCTGAATTCTTATACCAAGCTTGGAGCGAAGTGGTTCCCCATCGATGAACGGGCAACCGCGGCAGGCATTGCCGCTCTCTCCCAGTACACAGGCATCATCGTTGCCCTGGCAGTTACCCCCTATGTCGCCGCGTCGAAAGGTATGGAGGGCATGCTGATGCTGTACGGCATCATCTCACTGGCGGGCGCAGCCGTCTTTATGATATTCGTGAGAGATGAGCCGCCCACACCTCCGGGAAAAGAAGCTGAAGAGCGGTTTCTTGTAGTGGCAGGCCTGAAACACCTGTTCAAACAACGTGACATGGTGCTGCTGCTGATAATGTTCTTTATCGGTCTTGGTATATTCAACGCGGTAACAACCTGGATTGAACAGATCCTGGCTCCACGGGGAATTAACCCCGAGCAGGCCGGGCTTATTGGCGGCATGATGATGGTTGGCGGGGTAATCGGTGCAATTATACTTCCTGTTCTCTCGGACAAGATGCGCCGTCGAAAACCTTTTATGATTCTCACCATGGTGTGTATCATACCGGGGCTGCTTGGTCTCACTTTCGCGCAGACATTTACCGGCCTGCTGGTAGCAGGGTTCATTCTCGGTTTCTTTATCATGAGTGCCGGCCCAATCGGCTTCCAGTATGGTGCCGAAGTGAGCTATCCCGCACCAGAGTCTACCTCGCAGGGAATGATACTATGGGTGGGACAGATATCCGGTATAATATTCATCTTCGGCATGGACATGTTCCGGTCGGTTGAAACCGGCTCCATGCGCCCCTTCATGCTGGTCTTCGCCGCACTCATGATACTGAACGTGGTGATAGCTACCCGCATGCGGGAATCCAGGATGATCACGCAGAATTAGTTTTTGGCTGATGGTGGTTTGTGGATGGTCTAAACCATTGACCATCCACAAACCAGTGCTATACTTATGAAGATGAAATCACAATATTTTTTCCCCAACGCAAAATCGGCCTTTTTTGATCTAGACGAGACACTTACAGACGCCGATACCGATGTGCTCTGGTCAAAATGGCGGCTTTCCCGAAGCCCGCGGTCAGTTATAGAGATTATGTGGCTTTTAAAGCTTCACTGGCAGTATATACACGGGCGGTTTGACATTCACACCTACATGCGTTATCAGAATTTCCGCATGAAGGGCTACACCCCCGCCCAATTCAGGGAGATGGCAGACCGCTTCTTCGCGCGGAAGGGGAAAAAGCATATACATCAAGATACGGCAAGCCTGGTTGAACAATACCACCGCCTCGGTATTCCCGTTGTACTCATTACCAACCAGCACCAGGTAATTGCCCGTCCCTTCGCGGAGCATCTTCGCATATCCCACGTGATCGCCAACAGAAATGAAGAGAACAATAACGCCTTTGGTGCGACAGTTATCCCCTACTGCTTTGGCGAAGGGAAGGTGCATTACGCCCGGCAGTGGTGCAACCGGATGGGCTTTAGCCTGGCAGAAGTTGCATTCTATTCGGACAGCCATCATGACATGCCGCTGTTGCTTGAATCGGCATACCCGGTTGCCGTGAATCCCGACCCACGCCTCGAAAGGGTAGCGGCAGAAAGAGGATGGCCTGTAATGAATGGGGGCACTAAAAAACAAAAATGATATCACTGAGAAAGGATGTAAACCTGTAGGCCTTTCCGTCATACTCACACTGGCTTTCAATCAAGCGGGCCACTTCTTTTACCTTCGCGGGGTCTATATCCAGGTGCCCGCAATAATTTTCAGCCTCTTTATCAAGATCATGAAAAAATATTTCCCGTCGCTCATGAACCGGCAGTTCTTTGTATGGTATACCATTACCTGATAATACCGAGCGCACCTGTGCCAGGTAATCCGACCCGCATCGATCACTGCTGAACTCTTGCCTGATCCGGTCAGAAAGTGTATCCATTTCCGCCTCGTTGCGTACCAGCACCATTCGCAGGGGTGCGGCATCACACATTTTCAGCAGGGCCGCCGAAAGGTCTTTCATTGGATACACGGCATGAATACATATGACAGCATCTCCCCCGGCAACATCAGCCTCTTCCCAGGTTGACTGCACGGCAGTCACCCTGGGTCTTGTTGTACTGTCAAGTTTCTTCTGCAACAATCGCATCATGTGCGGGGAGGGTTCTACCGCTGTCACGTGATGCCCATTCTTTGCCAGCGGCACGGTGAAAAACCCCGATCCCGCACCAACATCAATAACCCGCTGGTAACCTTCAAGCTGCTCACCTACCACCTTCAGCAGCCTTCCGGGGTACCCTTCTTCGGTGAGCCGTTTGTCATATGCCTCTGCGAATTTTTTGTCGTAGAATTTCATGCAGGCAGTACCCTTGATATATTAACCTATTGGAGTAGTAACATTTCTCGTTACAACTCAGTTATTATCAGAATAAAAATCATTTTCTATATAATGAAAAGGAACTTGAGCATCTCCCCCGCCTTCGGCGGGGGGAGATGCAGGATTATTATTCATTTTAGAATAATTTTGATTATTCAGCATGACAGCTGAGTAATTACTGTCTCTAAATAAAATCTATCTTGCATTTCCCTTTACTGTCATGTAGCATATACGGTATAATACTCAAGAACAATACTTTTGAGGTGGTGCCGTGTTTAAAAAAATTCTTTATCCCACGGATTTTTCCCAGTGTGCCGATAACGTGATACCCTACCTGAAGAAATTCAAGAATTCAGGGACAAAGGAGATCGTTGTTCTGCACGTGATTGATCTTCGATACACGGGATACGTTGAATCTGCCTCGTGGTTCGGCGAGGTGATGCCCTATTTCAAGATCGACCTTTTTAATACCATGAAAGAGGAAGCTGAAAAAAAGCTGAAATCAATACAGAAAAAACTTTCTCCTCATTTCAAGGTTAAGGTGAGAATTGAAGACGGTGTCCCCTTCAAGACTATTATCGAGGTGGCAGAAAAAGAAAGAGTGAGCCTGATCGCTATCGGGTCTCACGGAAAAAGCAACATCGAGGAAATGCTGCTTGGTTCTGTTTCAGAAAAGGTCATCCGTAAATCGGACAAACCGTGCATGGTGATTAAACGGTAACACCGACGGGAAAGGCTTACCACAGGTCAGATTGCCGCTGAACTGAGAATGCCCGAACGGGCAATACGGCGCAGGGTACACAGGATGCTTAAATTTTTGTCCCACCAACCCGTCAGTAATCATTTATTTCTCTTCAGGGCTATCATGGTGATGTCATCATCGGTGTTTCGTCTTCGCTGGCGTTGCTTGGCCTTCATGTCTACGAGAACCGAGTCAAGCAATTCCGCAGGCTGGCTGTCCGCATGCCTGGCAAGCACATTGCCCAGAAAAGCTTCGTCCCGGTAATCCCGGTGATCTTTTTTATTTGCCCGTTCAAACCCGATATCAAGCAACCCGTCGGTATACATGAAAAGTGACGAACCGGCCGGCATCTCCACAACCTGCTCATTAAACTGCAGCCCGGAGCGCAAGCCGATAATGGGTCCCTTCGGTTTAAGTTCAACGGTTTTCCCGTCGGCATGAACAAGGTATTGCAGGGGGTGTCCCGCGCTTGCAATCTTTACCAGTTTTTCGTCCACGTATATTTCCGCCACCACGCAGGTAAATACTATCTTGTACCCAATAAGTTTACCGCAGAACTGCTCGTTAAGATACTGAATCACCTCAACAGGCGAGTTGGCCTTCTCGCGTACCAGGTTATACTCTGAGAGAATGGTTATCGTGTTCAACGACGCCTTGATACCGTGACCGGTGGCATCGGCAAGAAAAACCCGCACCCTTCCCGGCCTGTACTCGCTCACGCTGAAGATATCCCCCCCGATGGCCAGCAACGGGTCATAGTGCACCCCGAATTCTATTGAAGGATGGACAACCTCCTCCATCATCAGCCGCCGGTGAAACACTTCGGCCACCTTCATGTCCTCGCTGATTATTCTTTCCCATTCCTGCAGTTTCTGCACCACGTCCCTGAGATCACTGCTGCGGTCTATAAGCCGCGTTTGTTCTTTTTTATCTTCTTTTTTCAGTGACCGCTCAAGATCGATCATCTGCTTGATCACCAGCTGGTTTTCCACCCGTAATAATAGTTCGCGCCCGTTAAATGGCTTTGATACGTAATCATTACCCCCGAAGATGAATCCTTTCACCATGTCTTCGATCCGGTTTCTGGCGGTAACCATGATAATTGGTATAAACTCCCGGCCCTTCATGTTGCGCATATCCATGGCGACCTCGTAACCGCTTTTGTCGGGCATCATCACGTCCAGCAGCACCAGGTCAACCTGTTCACGGCTCATCAGTTCGAGGGCATCTGCCCCGTTTGACGCCATCAGCACCCGGTACCCTTCTCCCTCAAGAATTGATTTCACGATGCGCAGGTTTACCGGGTCGTCGTCCACCACAAGAATGCGGGCCGAGCGGGTGGTCTCTTTTCGTTGCTGTTGCAGTGTTTCTTTTTCAGCCGAAAGAAGAGACGCCGCATCTGGAGATTGTACTTTTTCTGCCTGCTGAGATATATGATCTGAAAGCTTCCCTTCCATTCGCTTACTGGTAACCGCCTGCACCTCTTCGGGGGGTTCAAAGGGAAAGACCACCGTGAATGTGCTGCCGGCCCCCCTCTCGCTTTTTGCGCTGATGCGCCCTCCGTGAAGTTCAACCAGGTAACGGGCGATGGAAAGCCCAAGGCCTGTTCCCTGTTTGGAACGGGTATCGGCTGATGCTTCCTGCGTATACGGATCAAATATTCTTTCAAGGTAATCGGGGTTAATACCGCACCCGGTGTCAGTTACCGATATCTCAACACCATCATCCACTTCACGGGCGCCTACCACCACTTCTCCATCATCGGTAAACTTCACCGCGTTGGCCAGCAGGTTCAGTATAACCTGCTCTACCCGGTGGCGGTCGGCAATGATGTTTGGCAGTGTTTCGGGAAGCTCTGCCCGCACCGTAATGTTCTTTTCGTATGCCATGCCAAGGGCGAGGGACGTAAGCCCCGATAACAGTTCACGTGTATGTATGGTCTTAAAGAACAGCTCGGCCCTGCCCGAACGCATTTTTGTAAAATCCAGTATGTCGTCAACAAGGTAATTCAGCCGGCGGGCACTTGAGTTTATGAGCTTCACGTTCTCGTAATGGGTGGCAACGGGAAGGTCCTGCCGCTGTATGATGGTTTCTGAAAGGCCGATTATGCCGTGCAGTGGGGTGCGAAGCTCATGGCTTGTGGTGGCCATAAAGTCGTCCTTCAGCTTGTCAAGCACCAGCAGGTCGCCGTGGGCCTTCTCGAGATCGGTATGCACCTGGGAAAAGCGTGAGGCAAGCACGGAAGCGAATACCAGCGTCATGGCGAAGAAACCTTCGACAAGAGGGGGATCATATTGAGAAAAACTTAAAAACTGAAATGAACTAAGGAAAAAGGCTAAAAACAAAAAACCAACACCAATAATAATTTGTTTTGAATATGCCAACCCAATCTTAATAGCACGAAAACAAAGAACAAGTAAATATATCAAAAAGATAAAATTACTATATATAAAAACAAAATATAAATTATCCTGGAAAAAAGTTATACAATTTGTAAAAATTGCTTCAAGTAAAAAAGAAATAGCAAGAAATCCATAAAAAAATACTATCCCATAAAATAATTTAGTCTTCCTAAACTTAAAAAATTCGAAGATAAAGCTCAATGTCATAATTGGCAGCAATATAGCACCAATATAAGTACTAAATAGATATACAATTTTTTTGTCAAATATCCATAATATAATGCCTTTAAAACCAATAGTCCATAAACCAAGGCAGAGAGAGAATAGGCTGAAATATAGATAATATTTATCCTCTTTTCTTTTTAAAAAAAACAACAAGAAATATATTGAAAGAAAAAAATTAATAAATGTTAATGAAGCATACCATATGATTTCTTTTATCCACTCTCTTTTTAATAATTGCCATTCCCCAAATTTTATGATACCATTAAAACCACCATTACCATCAAGCCATGATGTTCTAATTGCTAAAACATTTTTAGCATTGAAATTTATTAAATCACCAGGGATTTGAATTATATCAGGTTTTCCTATTGTTTTTAATTGAGGAGAATTATTTTTAAAATCTCTTGTTTCTTGAATTAGATTGCCATTAAAATATATCTGTGCACCTGCATAATGAAACGGAAGAAGTAATCCAATATTTTTATCAGGACTTTTTAAAGAAAAACTTTTTTTTAAAAAAATATTCGTTCTATACCATGCAACGCCATGGTAATTTGAATATTTCTCTTTTTCGACCCAACTTATATGTGGTTCAATTAAATCCCAATTAGATGTGTCAATGTTTTTTTTAAAAAAATTATTATCTTCGTTTTTAAAAAGCCATTTCTTATTTAATAAATATACCTGATCACTTTTTTCAATAGCATATGTCGCCTCTTTTCCTATATCATTATAAGTAAAGGCAACTGAATTCGAACAAATTAAAAACGTTACACAAAAAATAAGTTTTTTTTGTTTTTTTGTTTTTTTCATAGTATTTGAGAATATTTTGTAAATTCACAAAAGCATAATACATATTTGCAAATATCTATTATGCTTTTTAGAATAAGTATTTAATTTGTTCTTTAATAGCTAGCTTTTATGGTATTATCTTTCAAGTCTTCCATTTTGATTTTATTGTTTATTAATTTTTCACAATCTTCTGCTGTTACATCATAATTATTAGCTTTGAACCATTCTAACAAATCATCTTTTGTCATTTTATCAAGTTTAGATAAAAATTCTTTTGCCTTATCACTGTCATTCATCATATCAACAACGAAATCTACAAAATTATTCATAACTTTCCTCCCAAAATTTACTAAATATTATTATTTGTTGTAATATATACCATTCATTAAGAATGAAAGTCAAATACAAATTTTTTTATTGAAACATAACTGATAAAATCATTTTTCCCTTTACTACTCTCTTCCGGAAATTGCAAAACCTTCGCTAAATTGTCACTCATCGTGGCCTCCTGTTTACTCTGAAAAATTAGCCACAACGTAATATATATATGTCAATACATTTGGAATAATGATCACCAATCACTATTCACGATCCACCACCCCAATTTACTAAAACTTTTTTTCAATTGACGATTTATCAAAAGGTAGTATATTAGTAGTATGAAAGTAAAGACATCTATCACACTCTCAGAAGAAGTGCTCAGGGAATTGGACAGTATGTCCACCCCTAAAAAAAGCCGCTCTGAAATGATTGAACATGCACTGTTATGGTACATCAAGACCAGGAAAAAAGACCAGCGTGAACTCAATGACCTGGAACTTATCAACCGGCATGCAGATGAACTGAACAGAGAAGCCGAAGACATACTTGAATACCAGGACATATCTTGAAACGCGGTGAATTATACAGGGTACACCGGGGATCACAGCAGGACCCCCGTAAATACAGGGTGTTTGTGATTGTCAGCAGACAGACTGTTATCGACTCAAGTTTCTCAACAATAATATGTGCTCCAGTTTATACCACACATCACGGCATATCCACACAGGTACAGGCAGGTTTAAACGAAGGGCTGAAACATGACAGCTGCATTTATTGTGACGACCTGGTCAGCATACCTAAAAACAAGTTAACCGATTTTGTTGGTACACTTTCTCCGAAAAAGATACAGGAATTGAACAAAGCCCTGAAAATCGCCATCGGCGTTGAATGATTCTTTCTACTCACTATTCACTATTCACTATTCACCAACAACCCGTCAATCTC
>CAZAOK010000101.1:0-14523 GCA_964486725.1 uncultured Leptospiraceae bacterium | reverse complement strand
TAGACTGATTATATCACTGGTCACATGTATGTAACCCGGAATTTAAATCACTCCCATTCCGGAATGAGCCAATTTTTTTAAATATGGTTGACTGAATAGATATTGCGTACATATGATTAATAATTATAGAATATAACTATTCCCATTTTCAGGAGATACACATATGAATTACAGCCTTGTAAAGCAATTCTGGGTACATACCGTTGATAATTTTTTCAACTTCTTCTATAAAATATGGGACTTTATCAAGATATGGGTGGACGTATTCTGGGCGTTCATTGACATCTGGCTGCATTTTTTCGCCATATTCCAGAACCTCTTTCTCTACCTGTTCTATATTATATTACTGGTAATAGACAAGGCCACGGAATCACGCATCAGGATATTTTTCTGGCAAAGATCATCAGGTGAACGCCCCTTCTCACCCGCGAAAGCATACAACCCCAACGTGTACAACCCAATACCGGCCATTTACGGAGGATCAAAGGCCTCCGGTACGGTGAAGCCGTCAGCCGGTACCGCTTCAGCATCATCAACCCCGGGCGGAAAGGTTCGCAACATGAGGACAGAGTCACAGGGGGGACGGACATCCATCATAAAAGCAATACTGGAATTTTTCAGAAACATCGTCGAAATACTGGCATACGTCATTAAGGCACCGATACGGGTGGCAGGTGATTTCTTCTCAAAAAGAATGAAACCGGTTCGGGAGGAAGCCCCTTCGTCTTCGGCAGGCGGCGGGCTTATCGACGAATACCTGAAAGAATACGAACAAAAGCGTCAGCGATAAACTCACACCAGCATCTGCACCACCAGCTGACGGTTTCGGGGCCGTGTATCACAATCAATAAGCACAACCTGCTGCCATGTTCCCAGTGTCAGTTTTTCATCAACCACCGGAATGGTTATTGAAGGACCCAGCATGGCAGCCTGCAGGTGTGATGAACCGTTATCGTCGTGCCATGTTTCATGATGATGGTACGGTTCGCCGTAGGGGAACAGCCTGTCCAGGTAGACATCAATGTCCTTCTTCAGCCCCGGTTCGTATTCTATGGTGGTAAGTGCGGCCGTAGACCCTGGCACGAACACCACCACGATACCGCTTTTTACCCCGTGCTTTTTCACGATAGCAGAAAGGTCAGGCGTGATATCGAGCACATCACGCCGTCCCCTTGTTGATATGGAAATAGTATCGGTTATTGCCATGCCATCTCCTTCTTAATGTTTGAACGCACGCTGCCCGGTATATACCATGGACACCTTCGGGTTGGCCTCATTACAGGCCTCAATGGACTCGAAGTCCCTTAGTGAACCTCCGGGCTGTATTATGGATGTTATACCTTCTTTTATGCCCACGTCAACCCCGTCCCTGAAAGGGAAGAAGGCATCAGACACCATGCATGAGCCTTTTAGTCCACCCCTCGCGTTACGGGTTTCTTCGTCGATTTCCTCCAGGTTACCCTGCTTCCGGTCTCCCTTGCTTACGGCAAGGGCAAGCTCATCATATGACATTCCATGGCGGTCAAAGCAGAGAAGATCAGCATACTTTGAATAGGCCTTCTGCACCGCGATGCGGGCAACGCCTACCCTGTCCTGTTCACCGGTACCGATACCAACAGTAACCCCGTCCTTCACGTATAGTACCGAGTTAGAGGTAACCCCCTGTTCCACGAACCAGCCGAAAAGCATATCCTCGTACTCTTTTTCGGTGGGAAGCCTGTCAATTTTATATTCTTTATCCCTGTAGGTTGTAATTGCCGGTTTCAGGTCGTCCTTAGTATTGATGATGTTCAACGGCGACTGCTGCACGATAAGTCCCCCGTCCATCAGTGACTTGAAATCTACGAACCGTGAGTGCTTCATCTCTTCAAGCCGGTCGATGCGGGCAATCTCTACGATTCTCAGGTTCTTCTTTTTGCCCAGTATATCCATAACCCCGTCCTCGTAGGCGGGTGCCACCACCACTTCAAGGTATTGTCCGGCAATAAGTTCGGCAGTCTCTTTGTCGATGGGGCGGTTGAGCGCAACACAGCCGCCGAAAGCCGCGATGCGGTCGGCACGAAAGGCGCTGTTATAGGCTTCGGCAATACTTTTTCCGTACGCCACCCCGCATGGGTTATTATGCTTCACCACTACAGCCGCGGGTTTGTCCATAAGGTATTTTAATATGTTCAGCGAGTTGTCTATATCGGTAAGGTTAATCTTTCCCGGGTGCTTGCCAAACTGCAGCATCATGTCTTCATCGATGGCACTGGTAAGGGAGTTTCCGGGTTTAATAAACGAACAGTCACCCAGCACAAGGTTTCCGTTTACCAGCTGGTACATGGCGGCTTCCTGCCCGGGGTTCTCGCCGTATCTCAGTCCCTTCTCGATGAGGGTACCCCCTTCTTCCATCTTCCACGTTCTCTTTTTGTATACCAGTTCCTGGTCGCCGAACCGTATGGTCATGGTTTCGGGAAAATGATCATCCATCACTGTTTTATAGGCCTTCTTCAGATCTTCCATCACGACTCCTCTTGTTAGTCAGAATTTATAATCCATATGTACAGCACCTGTAAAAAATTCAAAGTATTTTTTTTCTCACCACAGAGGTGCACCCATTAAAGGATTATTATTGTTTACCGCAAAGACGCAAAGGGCGCTAAGTTCGAAAAGAAAAGAAAAAAGGGGGATGGGGGACTTCATTATGAGTGAACACCGGGCAATCAATAAACGTGCCCCCTGAATCCCTCTTTGCGAACTTAGCGCCTTTGCGGTGATCCTCTAAAACTCTGTATTTCTGTACCTCTGTGGTGAAAAAAATATTTGTTGACCTTATATATCAACATTCTGTATGCTAAAAAAACATAAATTGTCATTATGATAGACTTTAATTCTACTGCCTTCAGGATTGGTCATGAACACGTTTAAACGAGCTCTCCTTTTTATTTTCATATACCTGGTAATTAGTATTATAATAACTTTTGCTCTCTATATCTTTATGAAAGAGCCCCAGGCTGAGGGATACGGCATCGGGACATTGCTGAGTGTTCTGCTTTCACTGCTAGGGATACGGGGAGGCCGGGAAGGTAGGCGGGCTGACACGCTGGGTCGTCTGTCCATGGCGGTGGGGGGCTGCATGCTTCGTCTTAGCCTGCTGGGTGTGTTTGTGGCGGGAGGGGTATACATGCGCAAGATGGACCGCCCCACCTTGGCCATCTCTTTCCTGGGGGGCACGATCTACAGCCTTATCCTTGAAGTGTGGTTTTTCACCACCCTCAGTACGCCGGACAATACTAAACTGTGAGTCAGGAAAATATGGATACAAAAACATTAAAGTCACTTACAAAAGATGAACTTATTAAAATAATCCATGATCTGCAGTTAAAGTGCGATCTCCAGGAGAAGGGTGTTGACCAAGAGGAAATAGACTTCAAGAACCTCGTTGAGGCGGCATCAGACATTATATTTGTGCTGGACAGCCAGGGAAACCTTATCTACCGTAACCGGGCCTGGGAAGAATTGTTTCCATATACCAGGGAAGAGGCCATCGGCATGCACTACTCGGTGTACCTCCCTGCCATTGAAATTGACAGGGCCACAACCGTATTCAACCAGATACTGAAAGAGGGGGAATCCATCCAGAACGAGAAGATGAAAACTTTCGACCAGGAAGGCAACGTGGTCTACCTCATGGCCAACCTCTCTCCCATCCATTCTTCAGACGGCACCATAACAGGCCTCTTTGGCATTCTGCGAAACATCACAGAGATGCATCTCATGGAAAAGAAACTCAAGGAGAACACCAGGCGGCTCGAGGACAAGGTGAAAGAACAGCTACGCCAGGCTGAAGAGTTGAAACGGGTCACCTCCCTGAATGACGAAATAATCAATAATTCCCCCATTGGTATCTTCACCATAGATCCAACCGGCATTATAATGACAGAGAATCCGGCGCTAAAAAAGATCATCGGCTATCCAGCTAATGAATCCCGTACGGGACTGAACGTGACAGAACTGCCGGGTTTCATTGGTACAGACCTTGGTAAATACCTTGACGAGGTAACCATAAAGAGAAAACCGGTTGTACTTAAGAACCTGCAGTATCAACCCATTGAACAGGAAAGAATACTCACCCTGAACATACGGGCTAATCCCATACTTGATTACGACAAGCAGGTAAAGAGTATTCTTATCATCGTAGAAGATGCCACCGAGCAGGCGCAGATACAGAAAAGAATGCAGCGGGCTGAAAAACTTTCAGCCATGGGACTTCTGGCAGCCGGTGTTTCATACGAACTGAAGGTACCCATCAACCTGCTCACCATAGATCTTAATTTTATCGAAAACAATATCGATGAATCAAGTCCCATGAGAGATTACCTGCAGTCCATGAAAGATGAGTTGGGGCGCATCAACCAGATAACCGAACAATTACTTAACCTGGGAAAGCCCAGCGAAGACGAGAAAGAAGAATTTGAGGTTCACAAGCTTATCACCAGTCACCCAATCCAGATAATGCTGAACAGGCTGCAGAAAGACGGGTTCAACGTGGAAACGTCTTATCCTGAAGAAAGTCCCCGTATCCGTGTCCGCAAGAGCCAGCTTATACAGTCATTGCTTCACATCATAGCCAACGCGGAAGAAGCCATGCCAGAGGGAGGTGATCTGAAAGTCACCGTAGACTCGTACAAGAAAAACGGTGAAACGTTCGCCGTTATCATCATAGAAGATTCCGGAATAGGTATACCGGGGGAGAACATGCAGAAAATCTTTCAACCCTTCTTCACTACCAAGGGACAGAAATCCACCGGGCTGGGACTGATGGTTACCTATTCCATCATAGAAAACGCCGGAGGGGCAATCGGCGTAAAGAGCACCCCCGGCGCTGGTACATCCTTTAAAATAGTATTACCGGCAGTCGCGGAATAAAGGGGGACACATAGATTATGAGCAAACGACACAACCCTGATTCACCACAGAAGCCATACCTGAGTGATGCTGAATCCATTCTTGAGAAGGACGGCTATTTTATCATATCGGCAGATGATTCACAACAGGATGAAATATCCGCCGACATGGCCCGGGAGCCCCGGGGCGAGGCATTTTCAGGGCCGGTTCGCACTGACCAGGCTGAGAAAAAACCCGGCCGTGAACCAGACTCCTCGCGGGTACCCGTGAAACCCGCGCAATCTGAACAATATGACATACCCACCATACTGGAATACCTCCAGTGGCACATGGAAAGAATTTCAGAGAACGTCATCGGCCGTGACGAGATAATCCGCCAGGCCATGTATTCAATCCTTACCCGTGAACACATGCTCCTGCTTTCACGTACAGGTATGGCAAAGTCATACCTGGCAAATTATATTTTCAACACGTTCGACAACGTGCGCACATTCGCCTCACAGGCCAGCAAGGAGCAGACTCCTGATAATTATTTTGGCCCATACAACATTGAAGAATTCAAGAAGGGGCGCATACGCCATAACATTCATGGTTCGATAATAGAGGCCAACCTTGTCTTTCTTGACGAGTTTTTCGATGCCAGTGACGTGGTGCTCAGGTCGCTTCTCTCGGTACTGAACGAACGCAAGTTCGTAAACGGCCCCGAACAGATCGATGCCGCCATTCATACTGCCATCGCCACTGCCAACTACATGCGCATGAACGAGGTTACCGAGGCGGTGCTTGACAGGTTTACCTACAAGTCAATTATTCCCGAAGATTCCAACGTCTACACGCAGTTGCTCATCGACCATACCTATGCCTTCAGCAGGGGAAAGGCCATTGAACCGGACAGGAAGATACCATTTACCCAGATAATCTATATTTCTGATATCGTTAGAAACAAGAACAAAGAAACCAGGATAGAGATCCCCGATTTCATATATTTCATGAAAAATATCATCACCAACAAGTTTGTCAGCGACATGCGCAAGAGTGATTACAAGTTTTTCATCAGCCCGCGTAAGCAGGCAAAACTTTCTGACTTTCTTCGGGCATCCGCGCTGCTCAACGGCAGGTACGAGGTGAACATGGACGACCTGAAAGACATGTACCTGGCACTGTGCACGCTGAACAGTTTCGTATCGGTAAAAGCAAAGGACAAGTCAGAAAAAGATGTCTACTTTGACGCCTACCAGCAGACCATGGTGCATTTTAACGCCACTGGTGCCATTCAGCAGATAGAATTTTTATTGAATATTCGCAAGATCTTCCAGGAAATACACGAGAACCCTGAGAAGAAAGAAAAGCTCATGGCCTCACCGGGCCTGTTTCAGGGTTTGCGAAGCCTTTTGAAAAAGATTTTTCCCGGTAAGACAAGGGATGACGAGGAGATTACCCTTGATACTTTGAAAAAAAGCATATCAGACCTCAACCCCGCTGTTGAAGAGGTTCGTGAACTCAAGGAAGGCATCATGAAAGACTATGCGGGTTTAATTTGAATATTTCGGAGGCATGGTCTTGAGCAATACCCTATCTCCATTGAACAGACCTGAGCGGCCAAGCCTTGATTTCTTTGAGTACTGGGACTCCTTCGGGCTCTTCGATGAACTGCAGGTGGTTCTTCCCCCGCAATTTTTCGTTATCTTCGAGATAGCCCGGGTTGTATTCACCCCCGAACTCATATCCGAGGCACTCAGCGCCATCGAAGACATCTCGCAGGAAGAAAAGATCGAGGCACCCGACCGTGACGAATCCATACTGTATAACAGGATGGAGAAGATATCACCTGTGAGCGATCACATGGAGATCGATAACTATAGAACAATATTCGAATTGAAAAAAGCCCTTCCCCGTGAGCTTGCATGGGAAGATGAAATTTTCGACATCAAGCTCTTAAAACACCAGCTGCTGGTAAGAAGATTTTACGAATCGAAGATGGACAAGTTCAAGGCCATCTCTACCCTTCAGGACGAATCAGGACGACAGGCAAACAGGTTCGATCAGAAATTCTACCTGCTTCTTGACCGGTCACGGTCAATGGAAATTCGCATGCGTTCTTTTTTCTCAAAATGCCTGGTGGCTGAATTTCTGAGAAGAAAACTGGGAAGCAACGCCAGGATTTTCTACCGCCCCTTTGATTCAAAGCCGGGTGACCTTTTCAAGATCGAACACCGGGACGATTTTCCATTTCTCATCGAACGGGTTATGCTCACCACCACGGGCGGAACCAGCACCAACCTGCAGCAGGCAGTCTTACAGGCCATCGATGATATACATTTCGACAAAGACCTGCTCAACGCCGAGATACTGGTAGTTACAGACGGCATCAGCAAGATAGACAAGTACCTGCTAAAAGAGAAACTTGGAAATATTAAGCTTAACATACTGAAAGTCGGCAAAGACCTTGCCGACCCGGATTTTTTCGACATGAAGAAAACCTTCGATGCCAACAGGCTGCAGTTTGACCCAACCGCCCTGAATATAAAAGAAATACAGCAAAAAATGGACAATGCCGATTCGGATGAAGAAGCATTGAATCCTTATGAAAAACGCGCCTTCAGGTATCTGCTGGAATACTCTGAAAACATGTTTCAAGACCTTCGTGACATATCACAGCGTTTCGTTGAAATACCCGACCTTGACCCCGGCGACCTGTTTGAACTTACCGATGATAAAATCGATTCCATCGAAACGGCTGTTGATGAGTTCTCACGTGTAGATTACTCAAACCGCACACTCGAAGAACGGAAACGGCTCTACAAGCAGGCATTCTTCTTATCCCAGTATATCGAGATGCTCATGTCAAAGAAGGGAAACGATCAGAATCCCATTCTAAAAAAATGTGAATTTAAACTGAACAATATCAAGCAGGATATATTGTCAGATCCGGCACTCTTTAAGATGGTTATGGACGCGAAGGGTTCGGGTGAAGATAAGAAATCCATGAAGCTGGCGAAAAAAGAAGTGAAGAAGAAGCTCAAAGAAATGCAGTTGACACAAAAACAGCTTTCATCCGAAGAGATAAAGCAGGCGCAGCTGCTGCTCAGTTCTGACATTGGCGAAGGAAATCTTGGTCAATTTCTGAAAGTACTCTTCATCAAGCTTATGCAATTCATAAAAAAAACCGTCACAGCTCCCTTTAAGAAAAAGGAAACCCGCAAGTAAAAGATGCTACTTACAGTTTTTCATCCTCGTACCACTTGATGGTTTCAGTCATAATATCCACGTTGTTTTTTTTAGGGTACCATTCAAGTTCAATCTTGGCCCTGTCACAGTCCAGCATAAAATTGTTAAGTATGAAATGCACATGGTCTTTTCGCAGGTAGTGAATATTAAGCGGTTTCAGCAAAAATGAAAGCACCCTGGTGAATAAAGGTGAAATATGCTTGATGGAACAGTCAAGCATGGATTGTTCTTTTACCTTGATTACCTGTTCAAGCTGCGTGGGCACATTATCAGATCCAAGATTATATATTTTTCCTTTAGTATCCGGATTATTTAATATTTTCAAAAGGGCATCCACAACATCCTCTGGGTGCACAAGCTGGTATTTCGTATCCCCATCACCGGCAATATACATCCTGTTTGAAACTCCCATGCCCATTGCCATGTACAGTATAACCAGGATCATTGGTTCATCAACACCGGGCCCTGTTATTATGGTGGGCCTGAACATGGTTATGTCCATCCCCTCCTCTTCCATGTGCTCCATGCAGATTGACTCTGCCCTTTTTTTATCTTTCCCATAGGCGGTTACAGGTTTTAACTTATCTGTTTCACGTACTGGAAGCATTGATGGGGACCCATACACCCTGGCAGATGATTGGAATATTACCTTTTCGACCCCCGCTTCCCTGCACGCGTTCAGCAGGATTTCGGTTCCTTTCACATTTATTTTCTTCATAAAACGCCTGCCGTAATATGAAGCGTCTTCAATGTCCATCAGGTGAAATGCAACCTTCACCCCTTCACAGACCTCTTCCAGGAGTTCGGCATCGGTAACGGTTCCCTCGTAAAACTCAACCTCATTTGGAAGCTGCCTGTCCTTCCACATGTCCAGTCCCCGTACGGGTTCTCCTTTTTTGAGAAGTGCTTCTACAAGGTATCGGCCTAACAGGCTGTTGCATCCGGTAACAAGAATCATTGCCATTCCTCCTGGGAATTATCTGGGTCAGAGTCGAATATATGTATATTAATTGTATAATCCCTGTGAATCAAATACGTCAAGCATTATTGAATCGAAACTACTGTACGGGTAAAAACCATATACCACGCCCGGGAGAATACAACACCCCCGCCACTCTTCCGGAAACCTGGTCACTCTCCACCTTCAAAAACCAGTCATCACCTGTCCGGTTATCAGAGGCCGCCAGGTATTTCTCTTTAGCCAGGTATATCATGCTGGTGCCCCCGCCTTTCTGCCTTCCTTTCGGGGGTATCATCACGGGGTAAAGGATATCATCATTACGTTCAAGGTAATATTCTTCCCTGTTGGCGATTTTCAGGCGTGCGGCAATATGGTCACTCATTATTGTTCTCTCAAGGGGGGTATTGTTCACCCTGATAGCGGTGCCCTTTATGATCACGTTCTCAGGACCCGCAGCCACCACCCGTCGTATAAGTTTTTCTTCACCCCGGGTAATAAGTACGCTGTCCCCCACAGAGGGCACAAGGCCTGGAAAACGGATAATTAGAATCCTGTCATCTTTCATTATCACCGGCTCCATTCGGGGGGAGGGCATGGTTGTCAGGGAAACCATTGAAAACAGCATACCGTATATCAGTGTCATCACAAGCAACACCCCAAGGGCATATACAATATAGACGTATGGACGCATATACTGTTTAAACCCGATACTGCCGCTCTTTCCCGCCGTCACCCCGGCATGAATGGCGCATGAGATGATAATGAATATATCAAAAAGTACGCACCCCACCATGGTATAGAACAATGGGAACTCCCTGTTATAAAACAGCAGCACGGGAAATATGCCCGCCGCCGCTATTCGCAACAGTAGAAAAACAATACCTTTAGAAGCCGCCCCCGCGTACAGCTGCCCGAGACCGGTAAAAATGAGCGACCCCGCAAAGGCACCCACCCGGCTTCTTCCCGTATCATGCGCAGAAGATATAAGTTTATCGTTCATTTACCCTCTGTGGTAAATATTTTCACAGAAACGACTGTATAAATCGTTTTACGTTTTCTTTTCCCTGGTACACCCCGAAGTGGCCTTCGCAGAGGATGTCGGCTTCCAGGGAGATCATGAATTCGAGTGACTTCTCGTATTGGGCCCTGTTTGACTTCAGCATATCGTTGAGGGGGCCGTGCACGTCCTGCCCGAAAAGAACCAGTTTGTCATTAGACCGCAGGGTGAGAGCCGCCGATCCCGGTGAATGGCCGGGAATATGGTACATGTTGATGGTGAGATCACCCAGGGTGAATGACTGTTCTTTTTCGCTCACCTTGATATCAACTGGGAATGGTTTCATGAAACTGCCATACCACGAGGCTGCGGTAACATCTGAGTCACCGGTCTCAAGGTATATGGCGTCCAGCTCGTGGGCCACAAGTGTACAGCCGGTTGCTTCTTTCAGGGCTGCAATGCCGCCCGTGTGATCGTAATGACAGTGTGTAATGAACAGGCTGGTTATGGAGGAAGGCTCAACACCGCATTCACGGATATTCATCAATATCTCATCATGTCCTTCGCCGGTGCCGCCGTCAACCAGGGCAGCCAGGTTACCGCTTTTTATGAGATATACCGAGGCGTCCGGGGGGGCGGAGATATCTGATCCACCAACCTGGAACACATGTGGTGTAATCTGCACATTAAACCCCCGTGTTTCTGTTTTTCAGTTCTTTTTCAAGGGCTTCCCGAACGGCATCGATGTCAGGATCGATCTCAACAGGCCTGTTGGCATACCTGCAATCCACCTCGGGCAGTGAACATTCGTGATATCCCACCTTGAATTCGCTGAACTTGAGGCCGTGGGCCGTGGATATTATGATGGTTCTGTCAGTTTTGGATATCACCTGTTTCTCAACCAGCTTCATGAGCACCGCCAGGGCAACACCGGTATGGGGACAGTTGTACATACCGGTAAGATCGGCCAGGGCCGCCGCGTTTGCCAGCTCGTCTTCGCTTGCCTGCTCAACGATACCGTCAAAGCTCTTAAGGGCCTTTATCGCCTTTTTCACCGATACGGGATCACCAATCTGAATGGCCGATGCCAGTGTTTTTCCAGGTGACATGGATTCAAAAGAGTCAAACCCCTTGAGGTATGCCTGGTAGAGTGGATTTGCCTTTTGTGCCTGTGCCAGGACAAGCCGGGGTTTGCGGTCAATAAGCCCCAGGTCGAACATCATCTGGAAACCGTTGCCAAGTGCCGACACGTTACCCAGGTTGCCGCCGGGGATGATCACCACGTCGGGCACTTCCCAGTCAAACTGCTGCAATAGTTCCACCGATATGGTCTTCTGTCCTTCTATGCGAAGGGAGTTCATGGAGTTTGCCAGGTAGATGGTATTGTCTTTCGTGATCTCCTGCACCACCTTCATGCAGCCGTCGAAGTTTGTGTCAAGTGACATGACGATGGACCCGTTTGACATGGGCTGAACCAGCTGGGCGGTGGATATCTTGTTGCTGGGCAGAAACACTATGGAGGGTATGCCCGCGTAAGCGCAGTAAGCCGCCAGTGCCGCCGACGTATCCCCGGTTGAGGCGCATGCCACCGCCTTGATGTTCTTCCCCTGCTCACGCATCTGGTTTACCTGTGAAACCAGCACCGTCATCCCCAGGTCTTTGAAAGATCCGGTATGGGTATTGCCGCACATCTTCACCCACAGGTCGTTCATGCCCAGCATCTTACCGAAGCGTTTTGCCCAGAAAAGATTGGTATTCCCTTCAAACATGGACACCACGTTCCCGTTGTCCACCTCCGGGTTTATCCATTCTTTCTTTCCCCAGACACCGCTGCCGTATGGCCACCCGGTGGTGCCCACCCTGCTGTCAAAGAGTTCTTTCCACTCATCAGCAGTGCGTTCCCGCAGCCTGTCCATATCATGAACCACTTCAAGAAGTTCACCGCATTTTCTGCACCGGTATACTACTTCATCAAGTGGATATTCTTCGTCGCATCCCCCGATACACCTGAAAACCGCCCTGTACCTGTCACTCATGGTTTACTCCTTATTCGAAATCCTCTACGGGAATCACCATTACGTCGCCGCTAATAAATTCAAATTTATTAATCTCGCTGATAGATCGCATCATGCCCTCTTCATTGGCGGCGTGTGTCATGATCACAATGGGAATATGTGTCCCCTCAACCTCCTGCTGCATCACCGAGGCTATTGATATATCATAATCCCCCAGAACTCCCGCCACCCTGGCCAGTATTCCCGCCTTGTCCTCAGAATACAACCGCAGGTAGTAGCGGCATTTCCGTTTTCCGGGAGCCATGTAGTTGATCTCCCCTTCCAGTGAAATGGCGTTCTCGTATATATTGTCTTTCTGTGCCATCTGTACGATATCACTTATCACCGATGAAGCGGTTGGAAGTCCCCCGGCTCCTCTTCCGTACAGGGTAACCGGGCCGGTCATGTCGTTATCATACATTATTCCATTAAACTCATCCCTGACCGACGCCAGGGGATGTTTGAAGGGAAGCATGGTGGGCTGCACCCTGATGTCATACTCATCACCGATCTTTCTGCTGATGCCAAGCAGTTTTATCACGTATCCCATCTCGTAGGCATACATGATATCAAGCAGCGTGATCCTTGTTATTCCCTGTACCTGCACGTTGCTGAAATGTACTTTTTTATTATAGGCTATCATGGAAAGCAGGGCAATCTTATGACCGGCGTCATGACCCTCAACGTCAAAGGTTGGGTCTGCCTCGGCAAATCCAAGCTCCTGCGCTTCACGCAGGGCGTCATCGAATGGTATTGCCTTGTCATACATCTGTGTCAATATGTAATTGGTTGTGCCGTTGAGTATACCCATAACCGTGTGCACCCGGTTGCCCACCAGGCCGCTTTTCAACGATACCACGCAGGGTATTCCCCCGCCGATTGATGCCTCAAACCCCAGCTTGGCTGAGCCGCTGTTGGCAAGATCAAACACCTGGTCACCATCTTCGGCAAGCAGCTTCTTGTTGGCGGTCACCACGTCCTTCCCCTTCTTCATGCACTCGGTTATCATGGTTTTTGCCGGCTCAATTCCGCCGATAAGTTCGATTATGGTGTCGATGCTGTCATCCTCAAGCAGGTCGCGCCAGTTATCGGTCACCGTGATATCAGAGACCTCCCTTTTCACCAGGTCTGTGCGCAGGTCGCATATGGTAACGATTTGCACGTCAATACCTGTACGCAGCTTTATCAGGTGGGCATTCTCCCGCAGAAGCTGGTATACTCCTTTCCCAACGGTTCCAAAACCGATCAGACCACAACGAACCACGTTTCTCATGGGTAAACCCCGGTTACTCTTCAATATTAATTCTTACAATATGCATTATACCTGCCACGTGGTGGTAAGAGTTGTCAACATAAATAATGCAACCACAGAGACGCAGAGGAACAGAGGCTTTATTTACAAGGATTACCGCAAAGACGCGAAGTACGCAGCGAAGCGCAAAGAAAGAATAATTCATGTTCAGGGCAACTTGTCTCATGATTGCACAAGATTACTTATGAGCTGCATGGTTAAAATTACTTTTTTTCTAATATTTTAAGTATAGACCTTTTAAATACTGGCAAGTTGTTCTGAATAATTTGCCAGATCTCTTCGGCATCAACCCCGAAGTAATCATGCGCAACTATATTTCTCAGGCCTTTTATATTTTTCCAATCAATGCTTTCATGTTGATTCTTAAATTCTTCATCAATCCTTGTTACCGCCTCACCGATTATAACAAAATTCATCTGGATCATTTATGTTTTCTATATATTTGAATATTTTATCAATCGATTCAGATATATCGATAATGTTCAGCCGGTTCTTATCATACATATATTGTCTCTTGTAAAATTTCTTCTTTTATCCCGGGTTTTAGATATTTTTCACGTGCAATATCCACATCCCTTTTCAGATTTTCGGTAAGGTATTCACGTAATTCTTGTTTAATCTCATGGATATTATTTGTATTTTCATCAAGCTCAACAATAATATCAACATCACTAGCATCATCAAAGTTACCCCGAGCAAATGATCCAAATACACCAATTCTTCTTACATGGAACCTGTCACATATGTAATCTTTATTATTTTTCAAAAAAGAAAAAATGTCTTCCCTGGTTGTCATATCAAAACCATCGTTTACTATATCTGTGAATTATAATGTAACAATTTTCACACATGTCAACGATTAATGCAATTATTATCTACAAGGATCACTGCAGAGTCAAGGGGTGATAATTTTTATTCATGAAGAACAAGGGGCTTAAACCCCTTGTTCTATATTCCTCTTTGCGCCTTAGCGCTATAAAAGCAATACTTTTCATGTTTACTTGTAATAACCTGTAACTCAACAGTCCCCTGTATCCCCCCACGGGCTGACTTCTACCCACAAATCGGATCGGGGGAGATG
>CAZAOK010000100.1:0-14654 GCA_964486725.1 uncultured Leptospiraceae bacterium | reverse complement strand
CGGTTCCTTTCCCAGGATGACATTAGACTACACATGTAATCATAAGTTTAATTTAACCAAAAAGCTCTCAAAACATCCGCCGCAGGCGGATACCTCATAAGGTCGTCTGTTCGAGACGACTTCCACGAAGTGGAGGAGTCGAGTTTCGACCGCAGACGGGCCGGGAGATGATGAGGATAGGTCATCAATTTAATAAGAAGTATTAAATGGAATTAAAATATACTTGATATTTTTACATTATGATGGTCACATAATAAAAAAAGCGGCTGAAATCTGGATACAATATTGAAACAGAGTTTTACAATATACATGGATGTTTGCTGTTTGAATAGACCTTTCGATGATCAAACTCAGGATAAAATACATCTGGAAACTGAAGCACTTGTTACCATCTTGAAATACGTGAAATCAGGGAAATTAAAAATTATTGGAAGTGATATCATTGAATTTGAAATCTCTAAAACGCCTGATCCTGTAAGAAGATCAAATGTTGAGTCATTTACAGCTTTTATAAAAAAGCAGATAAACATTGATGAGCAAATTATAAAAAGAGGAAAAGAATTACAGAAAGCCGGTTTTAAAGGTTTCGATTCGTTACATATAGCATGTGCAGAAAAGGGTAAAGCTGACATATTATTGACAACTGATGATAAGTTAATTAAATTAGCTTTACGAAATAGTGGTTTATTATCAATTAATGTGGATAATCCGCTCAATTGGGTACAGGAGAACCTGTTAAAATGAAAACACGCATGAAGATAGATGAGATAAGAAAAGTTGGTTTAGATGCCTTAAGAAAATCGCTTGGTCCAGATGGCATGATTCGTTTCTTGCAACAATTTGAATCTGGTAGTGGCGATTATTCTAAAAGCAGGCATGAATGGCTTGATGAGTATGATGTTGAAAGAGTATACAACGAAATAAAAAAGTGATACTTTCCTATTGGTATTATTCCACCAGAAGTGATTCTGAATATCGATCGCCCGATTATTCTCGGGTTTGTTCCACAATGACCTCAGGCTATACAGGTCATCATAAGATTGATCCAACCAAAAAGCCTTCAAGCCGTCTGCCGAAGGCGGATACCGTACAAGGTCGTCTGCTAAAGACGACATCCACTAAATATATATTTTATTATTGTAAAATTATTTTTATGGTTTTTTTGAGAATTTTTTCAAACTCATTTGAAATGACAAATTTAATATTTTTATAATGTAATTCCCGCAAAGACGGGAATCCAGTAATGAATAGCATACAGTATTTTGCATATACCTTATTCAGTAGGAAAACCGGTACGATTTCCATCGGTATTACCGATAACCTGATTAAGAGGAGAATAAAAATAATTTGGAAAGATAATCCCGGTTGGCCTGGTATATTTGACAGGTTAGTCTACCTGAATGGATTCCCGTCTGCGCGGGAATGACAGAGGCTTTCATTATTTCTTAGCGCCTTTGCGTTAATCTTTTCAGAACACAAATAACCATTCTCTGAATAGAGATCCATAATCTCAGGATAAAAATTGAACAAGCCCCATGACTTCATTACATTAAACCCATGAGAATACTGGTAAACCTGACCATAACTATTCTACTGTTACTGGGAAATTACAGGATAGTCACCACCATGAACCGCTTCACCGATAACCGGGGACAGGTGCTGCTATGGATTCTATTCTGGACAATATTCTGGGTATATATTTTCTACAGGTACAATAGAAATAGAGTGAACCGTGAAAAGTGAGTGGTGAGCAGTTACACACTTGTATTTACTGTTCACTCTTCACGGTTCACTTCTTACTCAAATTCATCCTTTCTCAATCATCCACTGCACCGCGTACTGCAGGAGGTCGGCTGATGACTCCATGTGAAGCTTGGTCTTTATCTTTTCCCGCATGTTCTCAACTGTCTTGATGCTCACATGCAGTTTCTCGGCGATGTGCCTGTTACCAAGGCCGTGGCCAATAAGCTGAAAAATCTCGAATTCACGGTCGGTAAGCGAATCGATGTCAGAGAAGCCACCATCAGCGGGTTCGGTGGCCAGGCTGTTTAAGATGTTTTCTTTAATAGAGTCAGAAAGATAGATGCCTCCATCAAGCACCGTACGAATGGCCCTGATGATCTTCTCGGGTGGTTCCTGCTTCATCACGTAACCCCGGGCACCCGCGCGGATGGCACGTTCGCCATAGAGTTTTTCATCGAACATGGAAAGCACCAGGGTGTGAAGCCCGGGATAGCGTGTTTTGAGTGCCTTCACCAGGTCAAGGCCGCTTGAACCGTCAAGGGACACGTCCACCAGCACCAGTTGGGGTTGATCACGTGCGATAAAGTCGATGGCCTCGTTCACGGTGCCTGCCTCGCCATGTACGTCCAGACCATCCGTTCTTTCTATGATCTCCGCGAGGCCCTGCCGCACGATGGGATGATCATCCACGATAAGAATCCGGGAGTTTTCCGCTGAAGGTTTTACCGAAGCGTTGATATTGTCATGATAGATACGGGCGGCATCACCGTCGGGTGATTTCCTGATATTACAGGTAACAAGCGTTCCCCCGCCGGGGTTGGGCTGCACCTGCAGCGCGGCGCCGATAATCCAGGCCCGGTATTGCATAATATTCATACCCATGCCGGCAGACATGTCCACCTGTTCTGGAATACCCGAACCATCATCGGCTATTTTCAGAAGAATGTAGTCGCCGTCATCGGCAAGGGTGATCACAATATTATTGGGATGGGCGTGTTTGATGGCATTGTTCATGGACTCGCGAATAATATAATAGAGATGGGTTGTTTCAATACTGTCATCAAGTTCGGCGTTGCTGTCCCATTGTAAAATACAGGAAATGCCGTAATCTGCCTGAACCCGGTCGCACAGGTTTTTGACCGACTGGAAAAGCCCACCCTGCTCAATATCGATGGGGGAGAGGCCCCGGGCAAGCATCCTGGTGTGCTCAAGGGCCTGGTGAACCAGCGATATTATCTGGTCAACGTCACGGGCTTCGTTCAGGTTCTTTTCTTTCAGTTTCAGCTTGAGGATCTCGCTTTTGAAGGTGATTCCCGCCAGGTGCTGGCCCAGTCCGTCATGCAGGTCTTGCGCGATGCGGCTGCGTTCCTGCTCGTTAGCTTTCATCACCATCTTCTCGAGCTGCCTGCGTTCGGTAATGTCCAGCCCAACCACGATGTAGAAATCAAGCATGTTGTCTTCATTAAAAATGGGTTTGGCATGCCATTCAACTGAAAGCTCGTTACCATCACTGGTGATAACGGTACTTTCAAAAACATGGGTAGTGTCAGAGTGAAGCAGGTTTTTGAAATGGTGCATCAAAAGGTCATGTTCCTGCGGCGGGGTGAGGGTTTGAAGGTAATTTGCATTTGCCATTTGCTCCTGGGTATAGCCGGTTGCCACCAGCATGGCCCTGTTCATCATCAGTATGTCACCCCTGGCATCAATTGCCATGAAAAACGCGGGAGAGGCTTCTTCAAGAGTGCGCATAAGGTTACGGTCCCTTTCAAGTTTAGCCTGTGTCTCTTTTTGCTCGGTAAGATCACGGGCGATAATTGAACAGCCGATAACCTGGTCACTTGAGTCGGTAATAGGAGCCAGGGTTAACTGCATGTGAACGGTTGAACCGTTGTTGCGCATACCCACCGACTCGTAATGTTCAATGGTTTCACCGCTTGCAACCCGCGTCACCAGCGTGGGAAACTCATCAGGCTGGTAGGGGGGAGAGAGCGCACCGATAGAACATCCCTTGATCTCTTCCTCCGAATATCCGAAAATACGGGCAGCACTCCTGTTCCAACCGGCCACGATGCCGTCAGTGGTGGTGCCGATTATGGCATCATCAGAGTTGTCAAGAAGGGCGGTAAGACGGGTGCGGATTTCATCTATTGATTTGCGTTCGGTAATGTCCCTGGCCACGCTTAAAATCGCGTCATTGTTCATATAGGTAATTGGAGTACTCATCAATTCAAATGAAACAGCATTGTTATCAGCGGTTAGAAAAGTTGCCTCGTATGTTCCCGACCAGCGTGAATTGACCGAATCGAAATAACCACACAAAGATTTGAATTGGCTGTCACCCGTTAAAGAACAGAGATTTTTACCCACGAGAGAATCCCCCGGGTATCCCAGTATGTCAGAGGCAGAACTGTTCACCTCCAGAATTAAACCGTTTGCATCGTGAATGAACACGGCATCAGAAATACTGTGAAACAGCGACTGGTACCTGTTCTGCAGCATGTTTTTCTCTTTTCTCAAAATGTCTTCAGCATGCTTAATCCGCAGCATGGCGTTGATCTGCGCTTCAAGTTCGGCAGGGTCAACAGGTTTTGTGAGAAAGGCATCGGCGCCGATCTTAAGACCTTCAACCTTACTGGCGGTATCAGTTTTTATGGCGGTAAGAAAAATAACAGGAATATGACCCGTTTCAGGATCAGACTTCAGGGCTTCACAAACCTGGAACCCGTCCATCCCCGGCATCTTTACGTCAAGAATGATGGTGTCAGGTTTTTCAGCGAGGGTGAGGGCAAGTCCTTCCTCGCCCGACTGGGCAGTGAGAATCACGCAACCGGGAATGAGGTTTTTCAGCAGCGCCTTCATGGTCACCAGGTTGTCTTTCTTGTCGTCAATAACCAGTATGGTGCTCATCACTTGTCCCCGTTATTTGATTTTCCGGTCAGCCTGTGCACCACGGCAATAAGATCGTCTACCGGAAAAGGCTTGGTTATAAAACCGTCACAACCCGACCTGCGAACGCGTTCATGTTCGTGGGCCATCGCCGAGGCGGTGATGATCAGCACCGGCAGCCCCCGCGTTTCGGGGTCATCTCTAAGATGACGCAATACCTCAAGCCCGTTCATGTCAGGAAGCGACAGGTCAAGCATCACCAGGCCGGGCTGCAGTTCTTTCGCCAGGGTGATACCTTCTTTGCCCTCGTAGGTAAACACCACGTGATATTCCCTGCCAAGAAGTGCCCGCAAAATGGTCATGTTGTCAGGGTCGTCGTCCACAACAAGAATTGTCTTCTCATCATCCCCACCGGCAACAGCAGGGAGGGGGACGGGGGCCGAATCATCAGCCGGCAGGCTTACTTCACCCGGCCATTTCACCGGCATGGAAACCGTAAAAGAAGAACCTTCACCTTCATTACTTTCTATAGACAGTGACGCGTGAATCAGGGCAGCCGATCTTGAGACGATGGTAAGCCCAAGCCCCGTTCCGGGATATTTTCCCGCCAGGGTGCCGTCACCCTGATGATATCCTTCAAACAGGCGTGACTTTTGCTGCTGGTTTATGCCGATCCCGGTATCTGTTACCGTGATCAAAATCCTCTCGTCTTCTTTGTAGACACGTATGGTGATAGACCCGTGTTCGGTATATTTCACCGCGTTATCAACAAGGTTGGTTAATACCTGGTACAACCGTGACTCGTCGGTAGTCACCCGTGGAAGATCCTTCTGGATATCCCTGTGTAATGACAGGCCTTTTGCCAGTACTGCTTCCTCGAAACGGTCACATACATCCTCAACTATGCTCCCCGCCGAAAGGGATGCGGGGTTGATGTCCATAATGCCGGTTTCAATCTGTGCCACCTCAACCAGGTCATTGATCAATTGTAAAAGCCTGGCGCCGTTGCGTTCGATAATTTCCAGGTATTCTTTTTCATCGCTGTCAAGACGGTCAGAAGCCTGAAGGGATAGAACACGTGATAATGATAAAATTGAATTAAGGGGTGAACGAAGTTCATGGCTCATGTTTGATATAAACTGTTTGTTGAAATACTTTTTCATGATTCATGCGCGCGTATATTGGATTTTATCAGGTAGAGTATATTGAAAAGGTTGGTAATTCCACCCACGAACCGTTCCTTGGTCATTCCGATAGGAAGTGTATCAATCTCATGACGTATGTCATCGGTTGCTTTCTGTAATTCTTCAAAGTGTGACCAAACGTCACTTAAGCCTGCTTCATGTACCAGGCGTGAAATGGTCTTCTCAATTGAATCAATCTTGAAAAACATCTGGCGATAGTCTTGTCTATACCTGCTGTCAAGGGCGGTCAAAATTTTTTCCACCATGCATATACGGGTAACCTGGTAGCCTATCTGAATGTGGGCGCAGTTCCTGTTGCTGAAGCAGTCGGGATAACGGTCAAAATACACTTTTCCAAGTTCCAGCATGTCATCCCTGCCGAAATCAAACTGGCCGTTGGTGTCAATTACCGCCTTTCTGAAAGCATCTACGTCTTCATGTTCCAGAAAAAGGGCAGCCGGTGTATTCATAGGTTTTTAACCCCCGCGTTGATAGCACAAATTTGTCCTTCTAAGTACAGGATATCACATATTTTCATTTTAACAGTAGAGTTTGTACAGTATATTTTATGACAACAATCATTATTAACCGCCCGCTTCATTCGACGCTCTGCTGAGCGAAGGGGAAACACGCACGAAGATTAACAATATGATTACTGAATAGTGATGGGTGAATTACACATGGGTATTGCATAGTAGGATAATTAGTATTTCATCAAAAAATCATTGCGCATATATATAATCATAGTCATGCTAAAACACAACTTACATGTACCGGGGTTACAGGCATGAAACAGGAAAACGAAAAAATACTCATCGAGACAGCCAGGCTGGCATCTGATTCACTTCAAAACGCGGAACAATTATATAAAAAGATAAAGCAGCTGAAAGTAGTGAAAATGGCAGACATGCTTGGGGTGAAAGACTATTCACAGGAAACTCAATCAATACATAGCGTATTCACCGGGTCAACATATCCGCTGAAAACCCTTTCAACTGTGATTGAAGAGGACACTATTATTGTGCCTGTCGAAAACATGACACAACCGGGTAAAGACGATGATGTCGAAGTTCCCGTTATAGAACCCGGGCAGGTACAGACGTTACGTTTCAGTGAAGACAGGGCTTCAAGAGTAACGGTAACCAGCCAGGTATTGCGGAAACACGGGGTAAAGGGTGGTGATATTTTGCTGGCTGTTACAGGCCCCCATGCCGGTGCATCTGCCATCGTTCCTCTCTTTCACGGTGGCGCGTTACCCGGAACCGGTTGCGTAGGATTGCGGGCAAAGTCTGAAACATGCGAGTCGTTTTACCTGTTGAATGTGCTTCACTTCCTGTATAATTCAGGCCTTATCCAGAAAGAAAAGAAAAATGATTCACTTGATATGGAAACACTGTTAGACATTCAGCTTCCGGTTCCGCCACGTGAAATACAGGACAGTATCGTTTCACTTATGCTGACCCTTTCGGGGGTCATGGTGGCGCAGGAGGCATGTATTGCAGAGGCTGAAAGGCTTCAGTCAATTATCGAAGGTGGTTGAAACCAGTCATATTTGTCCCCCCCCGGGGGTTGTATTTCCCGTATATTTTTGGTATAATTTTATTACAAAAAATATACGTCTGGAGGTACCTATGAGTAAGCAGTTATCGTTTACCGGAGTAGAGAAAGAATTCGCTCCCATTCTGAGAGACAAGGTGAGCCGGGCCGAAGACAGGGTAGACCTTGAAAATCATTTTGCCCGAACCGTGACGAAATTTCTGAAGAGGGTGTTCGAAGATAAAGACGTATCCATTACAATTGAAGACATCATTTTTACACCAGAAAAGGACAGTTTTTTTGAACTGAGTAATAACCTGAAAAAGAACAACACATTTGCCGGGGTATGGGAAAACTCTGACCTTCACGGCGTGTTAAAAAGATTTTCAGAGACAGCAAACAGCAGGTATATGCACCTTATAAAACATCCGGAGAAGACAGAGAAAAAAATTAGAAATTAAATAATGCCCCGCCATTCGGCGGGGCTGCCTCTATATAATATATTCATGCTAAATCATGGAGTGCAAATATACCATGACACGGTTTCTGCTACATCGACGATTTTCACTGTGCTGAACCGATCACGCATCTCGTCAGGGGCGTATTGAATAAATCCATGGTAATCTCCCCCTTCCAGGTATTCTACCAGTTCGATCATCCAGTGCCTGTTCGGGTTGAAGTCATGAAAAAGTACTGCTTTAGTTGCAAGTCTTTTTGCTTCTTTGTACAGTTTTTGTCTCTCGTCGGGCATCAGTCCGTGGGCAACGTAACACGCGGTAACAAGGTCAAACGAACCATCTTCGAATGGGAGGCCTTTAATGAAATCATGGGTGCTGAAGTGTGGGGCGATTTGTGGTGAAAGCTTCCTGGCTTTTTGGATCATCCTTTCTGCGGCATCAACACCGGTGACTGTATAACCTCCATGGGAGAGGTGATTTAGAAATGCACCGGTGCCGCAACCGATATCCAGTACACTGGAAATATCACGGGAAAATACCGTATGCCCATGTTCCTGAAAAATGCTGCGGTAAAAACGAACCTGGTAACCGAAAAACAGCCTGTAGATGGGGGCTATGCTGTTAAAAATACGAATGTGACGTTTGTGAGGGGTTTCCTGCACCGTGAAGTGTTACCTTTTGAATATTAATCGAATATCAACAATTTCAGGACTGTTGCCGGTTCTTACGGGCGGCCCCCACGTTCCATAACCTGTGGAAACGTAATAATGTGTTTTGCCTTTTCGCATATACCCGGTACTCAGTTCATATATGGCAGATGTGACATAGTTGAATGGCCACATCTGCCCGTGATGGGTATGGCCGGAAAGCTGCAGGTCTACACCGTTTTCCATGGCTTCTTGAAGATTTAATGGCTGATGGTCCAAGAGTATTACAGGCAGATCAGCTGGTACGGTTTCCATGATCTTTTCCAGGGATTTCCTTTCTTTTCCCTTGAAACGGTTTACCGTTCTGTCCTTTCGACCTACAAGGTATATGCTATCGTTGATTTTTACCGCATCGTCCTGTATAACCGTTATATCATGATCGTTCATGTATTGTATGGCCGTATCAACACCACCGATATACTCATGATTTCCAGTAACCGCGTAGACACCATACCGCGAGCGGATCTTTCTCAGGATATCACCCATGTTATTCTCGATAACCGGGGTGATGTCCTCGTCAACGATGTCTCCCGCGAAAAGAACAATATCCGGATCGAGATTGTTGATCTCGTTCACCAGGCGTTCAAGACGTGAGTTAGAGACGATGGTACCCAGGTGAATGTCTGTGGCAAGCACAGCATGAAAGCTGTCCATCTTTGCCGATCTTGCGGGTATATCCAGTGAAAGGAGGCGTACGCGGGGTACGCGGGCGTTCACGTAACCCGCAACAATGACAACAGTTGAGATGGCAAGAACAATAATGGCAGTGACCTGTTTCGCTTTCTGTATATTGTTTTGCACAATCGCGGGCATTGTGCCGGTGAGATTGGCAAGCCCCCGCAGAATATCTACGAAAAGAACGCCAAAGAAAAGGTATGTCATACAGGCCAACCAGAAAGAACCTGTCCAGATGCACACATCGCTGGCCTGGCATACGTCGATACGTTCAACAATACGGCCAATCCAGTATGAAAGGGCAAGAATCAGAAAGGTTATGCTGTACCCGTATTTCCATGCGGCAGTTTTGGGAATAACCTGCCAACCCCTTACGAAAATGTAGTAATTGGTGGTGATATATACGGTTAATACAACAGATAGAAATATGATAAAATCACTGGTTTTCATAGTATCACTGTAGCACCTGTTACAGTCATTGTCATCATAAAAATTTCCCCTCCCGTGAGGGAAGGGAAATTTTTATTTTCCAGATTGTTGCAGGTTAGCTTTTTAATATGTATGCATGAAGTCTACGGATATCGATGAATCCTCTTTACTCATACCATAGTAAAAATGTACGATGGTTGAGAGGTTCCACGCGATAACCAGACCTCCACCATAACCGTGATGGTAGTCTACCCACCGGGGATCGTCAAAGGGATCGCTCCATTTATCATACACGTTACCCGCGTCGTAGAAACCGGTTAGCTTGAACTTGAAGTTCTGTCCGCCAGCGTTTGCTTCGGCAAACTTGAAACGAAGCTCGGCATTACCAAGGGTCATTGTTTTACCAACGAACCTGTCAGCCTTGTGCCCGCGAAGAGTCCTGTTGTTGCCAAGGCCGTTTCTTCTGTTTAGCAAAAAGCCGAAGGTGTTCATTTCGAAGAAAGGAACATCGCTTCCATTGATGTCGGTGTAGCCTACACGCATTGCCAGCACAAGAGGCTTGAATATTTGTAAATAATACCTTGCGCCGAAGGTGTTTCGGTAAAAGTCATAATCTGATCCAAGATACTCGGTGCCCACCTCGTAAGAATAGTCTATATAGTACCCGTTATTGGGATCCGGCTCGAAGTCACGGGTGTCGTAGCCAAAGCCGATTCTGGCGAAGTTTGACCATCCCCCGTCGATGCCGTTGGGCTGCTCTTGTTCGATTTTAGTTACAATCTGGTCATCACCGTCAAAGTCTTCACCGTCCCATGTGTCAATGGTAACTTTTTTTACCTCGAATCCAACCATAAAACGCAATTCATCTGTAAGATTGCGATATATGTTGAGAAAGTAGCTTGGTTTTGAATACTGATAATTATAGTACTTTTTGTATCCCTTTTCCTCATCAACGTATTCGGCGAAATCGGAATATTTGTCAAATTCCTCATCTACAGAGTTTGGGATATCAATTAATACAAAACCCTGCTTGGCATTTTCAGCCCCAAGTCCGAAATAATTCGCGTTGATTTTCTTGTCAAAAGCCACCGATGTCTTGATCCTGAACTTGGTTCCCGCTATGTAGGGCATATCAAGATTGAATTCATGATACTGATACCCGTTAGTGGTTTGGTAGAACTGGGCATACATCTGCAGCTTGTATGGTGAATAGGCGAAATACTCGTCATCCCGTGCGCCGTTATTGTACAGGTAGATACGGGCACCATACCCCAGGCCGTTGTCACTGTCATAATTGATAAGTGGCAATCCTGTTGGATACCAGCCTTCCTTTTTCTTTTCCAGGTCTTCATCGCCCATCCTGGTAAGCGCGAAGCCCTGCAATGGTACTGCAATTATTACAAGTACGCATAAGAGCTTGATTAAGATGCTTTTTTTCATTGGCCCTCTCCTTGGCAAAAAAATTAAATAAGTTGTTACTGTTTGCGTGTAATCTTTTTTGTAAGTCAAACTGTTTTATTTTAATATGAGTTTTTACATGCAAAAATGTATAAAGTCAATTGAAAAAATTAAATCGTTATCAATTTTTTGTAACATTTTTACGTGTAAATACACGGCCTATTTTAGGGATAAATCTTTGTATGTCAACATATTTATGGAATCAGGTTTTCTTTCGGGGCAGGGGGTGTAGCACTCTTTCACGCAAAAGCATACAGCACCATGGAGCTGGTGAGGGCGAAGTTGCCCGCGCGAATTTTACCGCGGTAATGATACCCTGCAACGCGAAGCCATTGCAGGTAGTCTGTGATAGAATTGAAATTCATACGTGATTTTTGCAGCTTGGGCAGAAGGCCGAAATCAACGGGGTGAAACGCTTTAATCCTGTTGAAGCCGACCTGTTTCAGGGTGGCGGTGAGATTTCGTTTTGAGAAATAAGACAGGTGCCCGGGAAGGTAATAACCGTACTCACTGCCTTCCTTCCGTGCCTGCAGACCCTCCATGTTTGCTGTCTGAATGAGCAGTAAACCGCCGGGGCGAAGAAGCTGCCTGCATTCTTCCAAAAGGAAGGAAGGGTCTTTCACATGTTCGATGACTTCAACCATTGTAATTACATCAAAATAGTGGTGTTTAAAATCATGATCACCAATGGTGCCCGTGTGAATGGTATCTCCCAGGCGTTTGCGGGCATATTCTGCCGCGTATGGGGATATCTCGATACCATGGGGCATGAACCATCGTGACGCGGCGGATAAAAAACCGCCGAAAGAACAGCCGATATCAAGCATGTTGCCGCCGGGAACGTACCTGCGTATGGTCTTCAGCCGTGCGTCCCACACGTGGCGTGCGAAGTGTTCTGCATTGCGTTCATCATAATATGTATAATCGGCGGTTCCCTCGTAGTATTCACGTCCGTAAAATTGCTGGATGATTTCATTTTTAAATGGAGGGTTCATGAAAATGAAACCGCAATCGCCACACCTGTCCACCGTGAAAGATGGTGACTGGTGATCTATGTGATAATGAAATGATATATTATGGCTGTCACACAGGGGGCAGGCTGGATGTGGTGCGTCAAATTGATTATGCTTTTGCGGTTCATGAGCTTTCATGCTTTTTTTGCTGCCCTGTAAAACCAGTGTGAAATCCGTGTGTCCATGCTGCCGATCAGGGTGCGCTCCATGAGACCATATTCAAAGCTGTCAAATATACTGAACAGGCTGGTAAGCTCTTCTTCATCGAAAAAAGACATGCGGGCCCCGTGAATATCGGCCCTGTCGGTTTTCCAGGTGTTGTTTCCAATGTGACGGCCGCGCCTGGTGTGGGTGTCGCGGCAGCTTCGAAGGGTGCCGAAAAGGTATCCTTCGGGGCGTAATATACGGTGTATCTCCTTAAGCATGACCGGGGTACGCTCTTTATCCGTGTAGTGTAACGATCCCCAGGCGATGGCCATGTGTATGCTGCTGGTGGTAAAAGGCAGCTGGTCAATACTTGATTGCAGGTACCACCCCGGGATATGCTTCCTGCTGGTAACCAGGGCGCTGTGGCTCAGGTCGATGCCGGCCACCTGCTTGATACCCAGGTCGCGAAGAAGACGCACATGTCTTCCGGTGCCGCAGCCAAGATCAACCCCGCGCAATACACCGGGATTTCCGCTGGCTTCAACAAAGGGTTTCAGCATGCGCACAAGCTGTTCGTCGGGGTACAGCAACAGCGACCTGTCCCTCTGGTAATGATGTTCCCATTCATTCATCTTCATTCAAGTATGATGTCCATTTTCTTAAGTGTTATGTTTGATTTCGAAATTGTCTCGTCCACAGTGCTGCCCCTGGTGATTATAACACCAAGACGGTCATGATTAGTTTTGGGCTCAGACAGGCTGTCTCCCTCCTGTTTGAATATGCGTGTATACAAGAGACCTCTTCGGCCTGTTGCTTCAATTTCGTTGAACGAGGCAAGGGTGCCACCACCTCCAAAGAGATACTTTACGGTAACAACAGGTGAAGCACGGGGTGCGGGAGGAGGGGTAAACTTCATTCCCGTTATTGAGCGTATCACCTGTTCGAAAATGTTATACCCGGTTCTGTCGGGAATGGCAATGTCAGCCAGGAATTCTCCGCCGAATTCGGGTACAGCCTCGATCACAAAAAGGGTATCGTTGTGATCTATTATAAGTTCGATAACAAGGGGTGAACTTTCAATGTTGAATGCGTCTGTGATGGTTTGTCCAATGGTGGTGAGTTCTTTTAATTTATGAGAGTAAACTGAAGGTAGAATGTGCATGCGGTCAGTAAAGTAGGGACGGGGTGAACGAATTTTATCAGAAATATCAACTGTATGAAATATACCTTCGTGAACGATTCCTATTACGATAATTTCATCCCCGGCAATATATTCTTCAAGCAGAAAACGTGTGTTTAGCCTGGCAGCAGAGGTGACCAGGTGTAGAAGTTCTTCAGGGGTGTAGACAAGAGATACGTGACGTTTGCCATGGCCGGTGAGGGGCTTGGCAACCAGTGGAAATTTCATTTTTGCGGCGACATTATTCGCGTTAGCCGCGGTAACCAGCTTCCAGGCAGGAGTTATTATGCCATGCTTCACGAACACACGCTTCATTTCAGATTTATTGATAAACGCGTTGACCATTTCAGGAGGCATATACGGTTGCTGCAGGAGCTTTGCCAGGTATGCCACCGTTTTGATTGATTTGCCATACGAACGTGAAAGAACGCCCTTCACATCACCAAGTATCAAAAGCTCCATCATTTTTGAGTATATTTCTTTCTCGTTCAATACAGATTCATGAATCTTCATATCGCACAGTTTGAGTCCGGGGGCGAAAGGGTTTCTGTCAACACCTATGAGTTGAAATCCCAGCTTCCTGGCTTCTTTTATAACAGGAACCTGGTTTGTCCCGGCCCCTATTGATACAAAAAGGGGAGGTGTTTCATTGCTGGTCATATGGCCTGTTCCGGGTAGTTGTTTGTACGTGCAAATACCTGTCTTTATCTTCGGCAAATATGAAATTTACCAGAAGGGATATGATACTTATGATAAGGGCAGCCAGTATGGCGGTCCACAGTGAATCGATGGTCCAGTCTTTCATGATGCTCCCAACAATAAAAAGAACGATTCCGTTAATGACGAAGGTAAAAAGGCCAAGTGTCAGCACGTTAAATGGAAGTGTAAGTACGAAAAGTAATGGCTTAATGGTAATGTTGAAAAGGCCGAGAAAAGCCGCCCCAACGATGATCATCCACACCGAAGCAATATCGAATCCCGGCAGTATATATGTGGCAAAAAATATGCCAAGAGAAAGTATAAACCATTTACGTATGATAATCGCCATGATAACCCCCGGATAGTCTTGATGTTGTTCTCATTTTGACATCATTATATACATAAATGTCAATAATAAAAGAGGACATATTTCGGAATGTTGATCCGGGAGTGAATTAAATTTCGGGTAATAAAACAAATTTCGATGTCAATTTTGAATAAAGAAGGGCACATTCCTCTTTATCATGTGACCGTACACC
>CAZAOK010000099.1:0-14772 GCA_964486725.1 uncultured Leptospiraceae bacterium | reverse complement strand
AGATGCAGGATTATTATTCATTTTAGCATAATTTGTAATTATTCAGCATGACAGCGCAGTTCATATTGAAATAATTCTGACAGGAGAAACAATATACAATGAAGGGATCAAGAAAATACGCAATTCTGGTGGTTATATGCGCGGTATTATTTTATTCTTATGTGAAGCTCACATCAACCGTACAGGTGCATAGTACAGATATAGAAGACTATACGCCGGTTCGAGTTGACAGTGTGGCACAAAGGTATGTTCCCATCGTGATTCCCGGTAAAGAATTTGATGAGCCGGTTCGTCTTTTATACAGGGCAAGCAGGGATACTGATGGTAATATTCACCTGGCATATCATTTCATATGGGACAAAGAGGTGAATAACGCGGAAGGACTGATGCCCTTTCTTTCGAGAAACCTGTATACAGGGGGTCTCAGTCTTCAGCGTGTTATGTTCGGCAAGGGTGATGTTGAAGTAGTGGGTTTGGTGATATCACCGAAGGACAGGATAATGCGGCTTGAATACGAGACTGCCGAGGATTATGATCCTCGTGACTTTTCGGTCAAACACAAAGATGTTGTCATTGACGGACCGGTGAGTACACCTGTTTGCTTCGAGGTTATATCATGGAACCATATGTTTAACTATAAAAAGAACTCATCCGAAAAATGTAAGGAAGGCATAAGGCTTCAAGTGGAATATTTTACAAAAGAACTGTGGGAAGAGTACACTATGTTCAAGCGTGAAGAAACTATGCTGAAGAAGAACAGGGCCCATTTTAAATGGGAACGTGAAAGTATATGAGGATTGATAATATGAAAACGAAAAGACTGACAATCTGGGTAACCATTGTATTCGTGATGTTTACAGCATGCAGTCTGAGGGAATGTTCACAGGATAAAACTCAGACAAAAACTGGTTCCATAGCAGTTACAGGGGTTACAGCCAATGACCTGCAGCAGGTGATGGTATTCGGACTGGATGATGAAAATGATAAAATGGTATTCGTAAAGAATTTTTTTACCTTGCATGGTACCATGCAAGGTGCGAGGAAGGATATGCATAAATACATGAATATGGTGAAGATGCTTGTTGGGCAGAAAGTTCAAATTGAATATCATGAAGACGTTGCCGGCGATTTTGTGATTGATTCCATTCACCGGCAACTTTGATGGCATATCTTCATGATGAAGGTGGTATAATTTATTTACGCAGGGAATACCCTGCTTTTTCAACCTTTTTGATAACCCTGTTCTGAAGTGATTCTATTTCTTCTGGAGGAAGGGTTTTTGTATCAGAAGCGAAAGTTATTTTCAGTGATACCGATTTTTTCCCATCGGGTATGGGCTTGCCGCTATAGACTGACAATACATCAATGCCTTTTATAAGCTGTTTGTCAACTGATTGTATGAGTGACCGGATAGTTTCGGTATATTCAAGCCTGTCGGCGATAACTGATAATTCAAAAGGTACATCGGGAAAACGGGGAAGCTCACTGAACATCATTGAACCCATTGAGGCGGTACGAAGCCCGTCAAGGCTGATATCAAACAACGCGGCTTCTCCCCTGATCTCAAAGGATTCCCTTGTAGCAGGATGCAGCTCGTAGATCATACCTATCTCTTCATTATTGCTCAGTACACGCATACTTCTTCCGGGATGCATGTATGGTGCAAGTCCATCAGTTGCCGGCACCAGTGTAATTCCATCGCGATGAGATTGCTTAATGATGTCCTTTACGCATCTCTTGGCGTTATAGAATAAAGGTTCTACCGGCTTCTTCTGATAGTATAACCCTGTAATACGTGTTTCTTCACGGGCAAGTTCAGATGATGTACGTTCCTTTTTCAGGTATATTCGTCCCATCTCAAAGATTGAAAAACTATCATTGTACCTCTGATTTGTCAGGATATTTCTGATGATATTGGGTACTAAACTTCTTCGCAGGCGATCCTGATCCTGTGAAAGAGGGTTTTGCAGACGAAGCTCCGCGTCTTCATTGATGCCAAGCATGTCAAGTGCCTGGTTGCCTACAAAGGAGTAATTACTCACTTCAATCATATGGTGGTCGCGAACCAGAACCTGTTTTATCTTTCTTTCAAAAAGACGTTTTTCATTTCTTGCCGGGGGTTCACAGGGCACAAACGGGGGCGAAGGTGGAATATTATCATACCCGAATATTCGTCCGACTTCTTCAACGATATCATCGGGTAATGAAACATCCTTTGTGGCCCGGTAGGTGGGAACCGTGATATCAAGATTGCCCTTGGTGTTTTTAAGCTGAAAATCGAGGCTTTCGAGAATACCGGTAATTTTGCTGTCATCCAGATCATGTCCAAGCTTTTTTCTAATGGTATCTGTTGATACCTGTACCGTAACCGGAGTCACAGGGTGAGGGTAGGCATCAACTATGGGGGTTACAGCCTTTGCATCGGGTATAAGCTGCTTTATGAGGTCATAACATCTGATAATTGCCGCGGAACACAGCTCCGGGTCAAGTGATTTCTCAAACCGAATGGCAGCCTCGGTTCTCAGCGTGTAGCGGGTGGCAGTTTTTCGTATGTGAACCGGGTTGAAATTTGCTGCTTCAAGAACTATCTCGGTAGTGTCATCATCAATCTCGCTGTCACCGCCACCCATTACACCCGCAAGGGCAATGGCACCACCGGCATCAGCAATAACGATGTCCTCACTGGTAAGTGTATGTTCCTGATCATCAAGTGTCGTAAGTAGCTCACCTTCTTCAGCCATTCTCACAATGATCTGGTTGCCCTTCAGCTTTTTCCTGTCAAAAGCGTGCATGGGCTCCCCCATTTCCGCCATCACGTAGTTGGTGATATCTACAATATTGTTGATGGGCCTCATCCCGATGGATGTTACCATGGCTTTCAGCCAGTCAGGTGATTGCTGGATCTTAATGTTTTTAATAACAAGCCCGCAATACCTGGGAGCGGCCTCGGGTGCGTGTATTTCAACCGTAAGGGAGTCTTCGTCGCTGAATTCAGATGTCAGTTCATGCCTGACGGGGCTTTGCATTTCCCTGTTGTAGAGGGCACCGATTTCCCTGGCAAAGCCAATGTGGCTCCACAGGTCGGGTCTATGGGTTATAGACTTGTTGTCGATCTCAAGCCGTGTGTCCATCCAGCCCTTGTATAGCTTGCTCAGGGGGATTCCTTTTTCGGTGTTTTCAGGAAGTATCATTATCCCTGAATGATCATCTGAAAGTCCAAGTTCTTTTTCTGAACAAAGCATTCCGAAGGATTCTTCACCTCTTATTTTCGCCTTCTTCACTTCAAACTCTTCAGTTAACCTTGTTCCCACGGGGGCCAGCGCAACCATGTCACCCTTTTTGTGATTGGGTGCACCACAGACAACCTGCAGCTTTTCTGAGCCTGTATCAACCTGGCACAGGCTCAATTTATCGGCGTTTGGATGAGGCTTCATGTCTTCGATCTTTGCGGTGATGACACTGTCAAGATGTGCATACATCTTCTCAACATCTTCAATTTCCGCAGAAGACATGGTGAGGCGCAACGCCAGTTCATTTGGATCTATATCCTCTATGTCAACCATGTTTGATAATATATTTAATGAAATCCACATTGTTTCACTCCACTTCCTTAGAATTGTTTCAGAAACCTGATATCGCCGCTCAGGAAGTGACGAATATCGTTTATGCCGTATCGCATCATCACAAGCCTGTTAAGGCCCAGACCGAAAGCGAAACCGGACCACTGTTCCGGGTCAATATTGCCGAATCGTAATACGTTGGGATGCACAAGGCCGCATGGAAGCAGCTCAACCCAGCCGGAATACTTGCAGACACTGCATCCTTCTCCTTCACATATGAGACAATGTATGTCCAACTCAAATCCGGGTTCCACAAAAGGGAAATACCCGGGACGAAGACGGATAACAACTTCCTTCTGGAATATCTCTTTCAAAAGAACTTTCATAAAATAGATAAGGTTGGCAACAGATATGTTGCGGTCAACCATCATGCCTTCTACCTGGTAGAAAGTATTTTCGTGTGAAGCATCAATGCTTTCATAGCGGAAAACCCTGCCCGGCCCGATAACACGGAAGGGGGGTTTTAGCCTTTCCATACCCCGAACCTGGATTGGCGAGGTGTGGGTGCGAAGCAGGTTACCATCCTCGGTCCAGAATGTGTCCTGCATGTCCCTGGCGGGGTGATGTCCGGGTATGTTCAGTGCTTCAAAGTTGTAGTAATCTGTTTCTACTTCCGGACCGTCAAGCACCTCGAAACCCATCGAGGTAAATATGTCCTCGATCTCGTATTGTATCTGGGATATGGGATGAAGGTGTCCCGGCTCAATATTTTCTGTTCTGCCGTCAGAATCAAGTGTTACGTCGATCCATTCTTCTTCAACGAGGCTGCTGATCTTTGAAGAGGATAACTCTTCTTTTCTGCTTTCCAGCATTTCTTCGATGCGGGTTTTTATTTCGTTGGATTGTTTTCCTATTGCACCCCTTTCTTCAGGAGGGAGCTGCCCCAGTGATCTTAATATCTGCGTAAGCTCACCCTTGCGTCCCAGAACACGTACACGGATGTCCTCAAGGACTTCTATGCTGTCCGCCTTCTGTATTTGATCAAGTGTTGCGGTATACAATGATTCTAGTTTTTCTTTCATGATAACACCAGTAATTATTTATGAATATATATGCGCGTATCCGGGTATACCGGTTACACAATCGCTTTTCGTCATTTGATGGAACGGTTGTGGGTGTGGAGTAGACAGTTTATCCCCGCAAAAAGCGGGGAAAACTGTTACTATGTAAAGGTGAAATTTTCATAGTTTTATTATCTTGTATTGTATAATATAGCGCAATTCAAGAAAGTGTATTGCTGATAAAAAGTCAAGTAAAATAACGGAACATTTTTATCTCATTCAACGGCAATACCGCTGCGTCCCCCAAGTATCTTAAACTGTATGAATATCAGCGGTGCCGCAAAGGTAATCCAGAAACCCATAAGCCAGTACCTGAAGAATTCAGCTATTGCAACCTCTGGAAGAAGAACTTTAATGCCGGCTTTGATAAGTATGATACCCGCCGCGCCAACCGCGAATTTCAGAATGGCCGGAACAACCCCTGTTCGCGGGTCAAATGGTATTCGTTTGTGGGCAAGTATGAGGCCGATTAGATACCCCGACATAACCCCGGTTGTTTTCGGGATATCGTGTCCTGGAAGGGCCATCATCAGGAATAATGGAAGCAGTAAAAATATGGCCAGAAGGGTTATCTCTTTGAAGCTGATATAGGACTTTTCAAGCCATGGCAGAAGCCAGATAAGAATTGCCAGCAGAATTGCCCCTAAAATGAAACCTCCAATAATATCACCCAGGAAATGAACACCAAGGTAGATCCTGGAGTAGGGGATCAGTATAATCAATACTATACTTACAATTGTTATAATTCTGCGTTTGGCAAACCAGGCCAGTGTTCCCCAGAAAACAACCGCGTTTTGTGTGTGCCCGCTGGGAAAGCCCGGACTGTTCTGGGGTATGTATTTCTGGTTCAATTCACGAATACCTTCTCGCAAAAAGTAGGCGGCAGGACGGGGATTCTCATATATGTGCTTGGCAACGTCATTGGCCAGCGCGGAAACAAGAAACGAGGCGCCAACAAGTGAGGCCAGGCGCTTGTTTACGCACCAGTACATGAGTGGTATCATGAGCACGAAGAACATCTCGTTGCCCAGTGCTGTTATCCAGGCCATGAGTACGTCAAGCCAGCTGCCGGCGAATATGTGCAGGTTGTTTAATACTTCTTCACCGAAGAGAACCTGGTTTGAAAATAGTTGTTCCATTATACATTTCCTCCGTAACCTGTTTGTTATTTGATATTGTGTGCATGCTTCATTGCTACCCGGGCGGCACCAAATGCCGGTGCCTTAGCCGGTTCTGAGATCACGTGATAGTCTATGTGTTCACGCATACCGGGTAATGCCCGCTGGTATACTGTTTCCCTGATAACGGGTAAAAGTAATTCAAATGCGCCTGAGAGCCCACCACCGATGATTACCGCTTCAGGGTTGAATATGTTGACCAGGTTGGCAATGCCGATTCCAAGGTACGAACCGGTCATCTGCATGACTTCAGAAGCACACCCGTCCCCCCTCATTGCTTCTTTATATATAATCTCTGCATCGAGTTTTCCAGATTGTGCGGGGGTGTTGAGGGTGGAGTCAGGGTGCAGTTTAAGATGCTCGCGGGTCATGCGCACCACGGCGGTGGCCGACGCGTATTGTTCAAGGCATCCCGTGCTGCCGCAGGGGCATTGAATGCCGTCAAATTTTATGCTTGTATGACCAAACTCGGCGGCGCTTCCATGTTGTCCCGTATATAGTTTTCCGTCAATAATGGCACCTCCGCCAATGCCGGTGCCCAGTGTTAACAGTATCCAGTTGGTATACCGTGATCCCTTTCCTTTCCACATCTCGGCTTCAACGGCAACCTTGGCGTCGTTCTCAAGGTATACAGGTGAACCGGTACGTTCACTTATCCGCGATGCCAGTGGGAAATCGGAAAGTGCTGGAATATTCGGGATGGAAATAATGGTGCCGGTATCTCTATCCAGGGATCCCGCGGATCCTATGCCGGTTGCCGTAATATCTGAAAGAGTCGCGTTTTGGCTTTTAACGAGAATTGATATGAGTGAAAGTATGTCATCAACAATTACGTCTTTTGTTTTTGCAGTGGCCGTGCTGGTAAAATGAAGCCAGTCCCCGCCGGAAGAGATGACTGCTCCCTTTATACTGCTTCCCCCTATGTCAATGCCGATGAACATTGGAGTACTGTATTGTTCAACCCGGCCGAAGTAAAGCAAAATTTTGGAAAGACAATCGTATGATATCATACGGCTCTAAATAAAAGAAACCGCATTGATACACAATTGGTATCACGCAGAGGCGCAGAGACGCTGAGGAAGGGCACGAACTCTCCGCGTTCCCCGCGTCTCTGCGTGATACTATTGCTAAAATTTCAAGGATTTCGAAAAATCCATAATTCAGTTTTAATCGATTCTGATCACACATCATTTCTCACTTCTCACTATTTACAGGTAACCTGAATCGCACAGGAAACAATATGAGTGTACCCAATAATTTCCTTGACGTACTTGATTCACCATGTAGTGTAATTCCAACAATTAAGCGAAAATGTTTAGATCCCGCCTGTGTTATATTCCATTGCAGGTTAATAAAATAAATTATGTCCAGGAGGATGATGTATGCGTGTCAGAAGTCTATGTTATTTAATCGCAATTATACTGCTATTGTCAGCTTGTGGTGAAAAAATCAGTACGCTTGAAAAGATACAAAAAGAGGGTGTGGTAACAATAGGTGTGGCCAACGAGGTGCCCTATGGCTTCAAAACATCAGATGGCGAAGTTAAAGGTGAGGCACCTGAAGTCATAAAACTTGTTATGAAGAGAATGGGGGTTGACCGGGTTAATGCTGTTGTCACTGAGTTCGGTTCACTTATTCCGGGCCTTAAAGCGGGAAGATTTGATATTATCGCTGCCGGATTATATATTACTCCCAAACGATGCACACAGGTAGCGTTTACTGAGCCCACCTACAGTATCGGTGAGGGATTCCTGGTAAAGAAGGGAAACCCAAAAGATCTGCACAGTTATGAAGACGTGAAGAAAAAGGACAACGTAAAACTGGGAGCGGTTGCCGCCACCGTTGAACTGGGATATGCCCGAAAGCTGGGTATACCGGAAGAAAAGATCGTGGTATTTCCCAACAATATAAGCGCGGTGGCGGGTGTGAAAAGCGGGCGAATCGATGCTCTTGCAACCACGAGTATTACAGTGGCGAAGCTTGCGGAAAAAGAAGCCGGTGTTGTAAAGGCTATACCCTTTACCGACCCCATTATCGAAGGGAAATCTGTTCGCGGGTACGGGGCGCTTGCGGTTAGAAAAAGTGATACCGAACTGCTCAATGCACTTAACAGGCATATTAAAGAAGTTGTTGGATCTGATATTCATCAGAAAGCGGTTGGAAAATACGGGTTTACCAGTGAAAATCTGCCCGGTAAAATAACCGCTGAAGAACTTTGCAAACCCGGCAGGTAAGGGAAAACAATGTCAATTGTCATCGATTTTCTGCCGTCCCTTATAGAGGGGACGGCTGTCACTGTTACCATCCTGATACTTTCAACCATGCTGGCCTTTTTCTTTGCCTTCGGTGCGGGACTTGCCAGGTTGTCTAAGATTCCTCTAATAAAAATTCCGGCGGTAGCATACATTGAGTTCTTCAGGGGAACCTCGGCCCTGGTGCAGCTGTTCTGGATCTATTTTGTGTTACCATTCTTCGGTGTGGACATTTCAGCATTGACCGCGGCAATAGTTGCCCTTGGACTGAACACCGGTGCATATGGGGCAGAAGTGGTGCGGGGGGCAATACTGGCAGTGCCTCACGGGCAATACGAGGCTGCCACCGCGTTCAATTTTTCATCGTACCAGAGAATGCGTTATATCATATTACCCCAGGCAATACCGGCAATGCTTCCCACCTTTGGAAACCTGCTTATTGAACTACTGAAAGCAACTTCGCTGGTTTCACTGATTACCGTTGGTGACATTACCTACAACAGCATAATGTACATAACCAACACCATGAAAATTACCGAGATATTTATTATTATACTGATGGTATATTTTGCCATATCACAGGTAATAACATTTATCATGAAGAAGGTTGAACAAAGGGTAACCCTTGGCCTGGATTACGGGGGTGTGCGATGATTACCTTCACCTGGGACTGGGCATACACGCTGCGTATTCTGCCATTACTTCTTGATGCGGCCATGGTAACCCTTAAGGCAACCGCGGTTGGAACAGTTATAGCTGTATTTGCCGGTTTGATCTTTGCGCTTCTGCGACGCTCTTCAAATATGCTGATCTCCAGGAGTGTTGGATTTTTTGTTGAATTCATTCGAAGCACCCCTTTGCTGGTGCAGATATATTTCGTGTACTATATTTTTCCGGAATTCGGGTTCAAGATGACACCCTTTATTACCGGTGTGGTGGCACTGGGTCTTCATTTCAGCAGTTACATGTCAGAGGTGTACCGTGCGGGTATTGATGGAGTACCAAAAGGACAATGGGAGGCCGGCATATCCCTGGGAATGACCAGGTACAGGATATTCAGGGATATCGTGGTGCCCCAGGCCATTCCACCAATACTGCCGGCCATGGGAAATTACATAATATCAATGTTCAAAGAGACACCGCAGCTCTCGGCTATCACGGTGCTTGAAATGATGCAGGTGGCAAAGATAATCGGGTCAGAGGAGTTCAGGTATCTTGAACCTATTACCATGGTGGGAATACTGTTTCTCGTCTTCAGTCTTATAGCCGCTTATGGCGTGAAATTATTGAGCCAGAAACTTCCCATGCAGGGAATACCAATGAGATAAGGAGAAAACATGAGCCAGCCTCTTGTGCAGTTCATAGATGTGAAAAAGAAATTTGATGACGTTGTAATATTTGACGGGTTCAATTTCAGTGTATCACCACAGGAGATTGTAGTTATTATCGGTCCAAGCGGATCGGGAAAGTCTACCATACTTCGAATGCTGATGACACTTGAAAAGATCAACGGCGGCTTCATAAAGGTTGAGGATGAGTACCTGTGGCATATGAAAAAAGGTGACAGGCTTGTACATGCCAGCGAATCCCACCTGAGAAGTGTTCGAAAAAAGATCAGCATGGTGTTTCAGCATTTCAACCTGTTTCCCCACATGACGGTGCTGCGAAATGTTACCGAGGCCCCCATACATGTGTTAAAACTGGATAAAGATGAAGCAACTGAGCGGGCCATGGATTTACTTGATATAGTAGGCTTAAAAGACAAGGTTGACGCCTACCCGGCACAGCTTTCGGGGGGACAAAAGCAGCGGGTTGGTATCGCCAGGGCACTTGCCATGCAGCCTGATATACTTCTACTAGATGAGATCACCTCGGCACTTGACCCCGAGCTTGTGGGTGAGGTGCTTGACGTCATACGTAATGTTGCCAGGGAGCACCGTCATACCATGCTGATAGTTACCCACGAGATGTACTTCGCGGAAGAGATTGCCGACAGGATATGTTTTATCGATGGCGGTAAAATTATCGAAGAAGGAACACCCCGCGATCTTTTCTACAACCCGCAGCAGGATAGAACACGTGAGTTTCTCCAGTCATACATGCAGGGGAAGATGCAGTCTTCGTAAAACAGGTAATCTTCTCACTGTCCTGAAAGTTTCTGCATGAAACCGTATATTGCAGAGAAATTAATTTCATCATTAACGCAGCGAAAGGGAACCCAGCATGTCACAGGCACGGTCAAGTATGTCATCAGACTTGGCGAAACAGAACCGTACAAGGTTGTCACCACCGGTATCATTAAAGAATGCATTTCCGGGAACTGTTGCCACCCCCGCGTTGTTCAGTATATACATGGCTTTTTCACGCGAGTTGCTGCCGGGAACAGCTGAAACATCTGCTAAAATATAATACGCACCCGAGGGGACATGGGGGGTGAGCCCGATCCGGCGCAGGGTTGCGCATACGCGGTCACGTTTATGCTGGTATGATTGTCCTATATCTTTGTAAAAGTCATATGGTAATTCATCGATTCCTTTTGCCACACCATGCTGCAGAGGGGCGGGAGCGCATACGTAGATTAGGTCATTGAGATGTCCGATAATATCGGCCCACTTTGCATTGCATACCAGGTAACCCATTCTCCAGCCGGTTATATTAAATGTTTTGGAATAGCCGCTGATGGTAATAGTTCTGTCACGAATGCTATCCAGTGAGGCCGGGCTTACGTGTTCAGTATCGTCATACAGGTAATACTCGTAGATCTCATCGGTAAACACGATAAGATCATGTGCAATGGCAAAACCGGCAAGCTTTTCAAGTTCACTTCTGCTGAACACCTTGCCGCATGGATTGGCAGGGGTGTTTATCATTATTGCCCTGGTAGAAGGTGTTACCAGTTTTTCAAGTTCTTCAATGGAAAAGTCCCAATTGGGGGGGGACAGGGTTGCAAAAACGGGCTTCGCCTCTACAGCGGCCAGGGTGTTCACATGATAACTGTAATATGGCTGAAATATAATACATTCATCACCGGGATTTAACAGGGACATGCAGGCAACATAGAAGGCACCGGTGGCACCTGAAGATACGATTATCTCACTTTCGGGGTCGGCATTGATATTGTTATACAGTTTAGCCTTCCTGGAAATAGCATTTCTCAGGGAGTAGATGCCGTCAAACCGTGTATAGGAATTTTTACCATTTTTTATGGCTTCACATCCACCTTCTGCGATGATCTGCGGAAGTTCAAGATCAGCCACACCCTGTGCCAGGTTGATGCCCTCATTTTTCACGCACTCTAATGTCATTCTGCGTATCTCCGATTGTTCGATGTTGGATGCCCGTTTGCTTGCAAGTGTGTAATCCATAAAAATCTCCGTAGGTTATTCTTTTGTTGTAAAGGTACTGCGAACTGTTCCCGCTTCCGCGACAGGTAGTGTCATTATAGTTCGGAATGGTGCGGTGTTGTTTTTCTTCACCAGCTGACGGGTTACAATATTAATTCTGTGTAAATCCCTGTCATACAGGGCGTACACCTCGTGTCCATCGCTATTGTGTCGGGTGATAAAGCCCGATACGGTATCTGCAGGTAGCTGCCTGGTGTTGATCTCATCGCTATCAATAGTACTGACAACCCTGCCGTAAAACGAACCAATGCTATGGGTCTGTGTGCGTTTTCCCTTTACGGTGATAACAGCATTAGTATATACATTCTCATCCGTCCCCGTATATCTTAAATCCCACATGATACGCAGAACTTTTATTTCGGGTTTGTCAATGGGTCTCATTTCATTGGGAGCAACGCCCTGTTTTATTTTTTGTGAACACGAAATACAGTTACAGCAGGTTAATACCAATATTACCGTTGTTATTAGAAGGATATATTTAGAATTCATGTTATTTATATACATTTTTTTTAAGGTTTTCTTGACAAAAATCCGACCAACTGGTTTAAAAAAATCAGATAGTAATTTATATAAACTTAAAAGTCACCTTTCGTCAATAACAAATACGAGGTATGGTTATATTATGGATGACAATACTAAGGGAATGACAAGACGAAATTTTTTGAAAGCCTCGATGGCTATTGCCGCGTATGCAGCACTTCCGGTATCAACCGGGTGCAGTACTGCTGGTTATAAAAATATACCGGATTTCAAATACCAGCGTGATCTTGTTCTTAATAATGCGAGAATTGTGAATGTGATGGATGGGTCCATTATTGAGAATGGTTCAATTTTAATTCGTGATGGTATAATCAGCGAAGTACGCGAAGAACCCTTTGAATCTGATTCGGTATTGACAGTGGACTGTGAAGGAAAATATGTTATACCGGGGCTGGTAGACGCCCATTGTCATAGTACGATGTCCCCGGTTTTCTCGGTAGACGCGGGTGATCTATTTAAACATATTGACCAGCAAAAGAAGAATCTTAATCAGTGTATTGAACACGGGGTAACCACTATTCGGGATGTGGGAGCACTTCCCATATCACTTCGTGGTCTAATTAAGGACGTGGAGTCAGGAGCCATAAATGGTCCGAGAATCGTATATTGCAATTCTATAATTAATATCGATGGCGGACATCCTGATATTGATCCTGCTGATGTCAGCCTGCTGGCGGGACCGCTATCTCTTTTTACCGGGGATATTGCCGCAAATTTCAAGAACATGAAGGAATTGGAAAGATCACTTGAAGAGAATACTGAAAATGCATCTCTTATTAAACTGACCGTAGACAATAAATCAGTATTCTGTAAAAAAGGCGAGATACCTGCCTATACAGATGAACATTACGCGAAGATAATGGACTTTGCTGAAAAGAAAGAACTCCCCGTATCATGTCATTGTCACTACAAGTACGGCTTTGACCATGCAACCCGTTATCCAATAAATTCACTGGAACATGTAGTTACCGACGAGTTTTTAACAGACGAAGAGGTACAGATGATGGTAGACAGAAATGTTGCCATTGTTCCCACAATGACCATCGCGGCCTCAATGATGATGGAAGAAGCTTATGAGAAAATTCCACCGGAGTTTATGGATGATTTTGTAGAACAAGAATTGAAGATACGCAGAAATTACTTTGACAAAGATGCAGTGCGGCATTTTGACGAAGAACTTCACCGAAAGAACAGGAAATACCTGGAAAAGTACAGGAAGGTAGGCAAAGACAAACTGGTTGAGAATCATATATACCTGGTGAATCCTGATATATATTTTAACATGATGCGTAAAGGCAGGGCCAATGTTGATAAAATGAGACAGGCTGGTGTGCTGATCGGTTGCGGTATTGACGCTGGTATGCCCTTTGCTTATTTTGGCGGCCTGTACCGGGAACTTGAATTATTTTTCAGGATGGGTTTCGGTTCCCTTGAGGTGCTGCAAACTGCCACCATAAATAATGCAAAGATATTGAAGATGGAAGACAGGCTGGGATCCATAGATAAGGGCAAGTATGCAGATATTGTTTTGCTTGATAATAATCCTCTTAAAGATGTTTCATGCTACAGGGATCCGTTGCTGGTAATAAAAGAAGGGAAACTGGTGCATAGCAGTAACGAGGTCGTAAAATCCGGACAAGTGTTGCGTACAATATAATTGATCAATGGATACTGTTTAACCAAGGTTATCCATCAGCAGGCCTCCGCCTTCCAGTATGGCAACCCTGTACTGTGAAAATTCCCTGTGTGTGACGTTTTTGCGAAGGGTTTCTTTAATATTTCCGTTTTCATCAAGAACGACTATGTCTATATATACTGCATCATCTACTTTATGCAGGTCGAAGCGATAAGGGGACTCCTCCTGTTCAAGCATTGAATTGGCATAGGCAACATCCCTGTCAAGCTCTTCGTAATGAGTTCCAACGGCTTCATGACCGCTATCTTGAGTTGTTTTATCCTTATCATCGGGGTGTTCGCGTTCATGTCCCTTGTTCTCACCGTGTTCACGCCTGGCCGATGCTATGGAATAAAGGCTGTCAATCTTTTCCAGGTTAATGTCGTCTGCCATATGATGTTCACCCCCAATAGTGTTTCATGTTCTTGTTATCGGCGGGTGAGGTGGATAAAAATCATATTTTTCACATTTACTGGCAGGTTTTATCGGACGATGAGAGGATGCCGGGATCAAATGAATCAAGTCGCCGCATAACAATTGACTCCATATCCTGGATACAGGTAAGCAATTCTTCATTATCGGGTAAATGGTCAAAAATGAATACAACATGTGAATTAAAACTGGGGGTTATCTTTATACCCAGGTCTGCAAAAAACATTTCCTTATTGTCTTTTATGCATTTCCCGGTAACCAGGGAATCATCATCACGGTTAAAAAGGTCACCAGCTTTTTTGCAGAGATCTTCAATATCATCAAGCTTGATGGTTTCATAGCTGATGTGTACCTTTTCAAGTGAACGGGTGAATGGATGTACTCCCACAAATTCGCAGTCTATATATGGTTTATTCTTCATGATAATGTCAGCCTTTTAACTTTTGTTGAGTAAAGTGTAAAAAGACCGAGGGGATGTGTCAATAGTTTTCGGGAAAATGATGGCATGAGTGTATATCTGCGAATGCAGGAGCAGGTATGATATCCTAGTATGACTAGAAGCAACAAAATGAGTTACCCTTTTACTCGTGACACGAGAAAACCTCGTCAA
>CAZAOK010000098.1:0-14987 GCA_964486725.1 uncultured Leptospiraceae bacterium | reverse complement strand
TTTCATTATGAAGTAAATGATCAATATTTTAGTCATAGCTGAGTAGTCACAAATACTGTTAAGATTATAATCATCAGGATGTAATAATATAAGGATAATGGGTGAAAACTTCAATCATAAAAGCAGCTTCTACAGGTAATCAGGTGGCAACCACCTTTTGTTTCTCTTCTTCTTCAAGCACCCTGTAGGCGATCTTACCAACCTGGGTAACAGGAAGGGAATAGCGAAATTCTATCTCACGGGGACAGCTCCACTTTATGAGATCTTTTCTGCAATGATCGATCAGCTCTTTTTGAAGTTCACGGGAAGGAAGAAACCCCTCTTTCAGAACCACGAAAGCCTTTACCCGTTCCACCTGTACACTGTCGGGAACTCCAATTACGCAAACTGAATCAACCGCGGGGTGAGCGCGCAGCTGCGCTTCCACCTGCGAAGGATACACGTTCATCCCCGATGACTTGATCATCCGTTTCTGCCTGGTAGTAAAATAGAAAAAGCCGTCATTGTCCATGTAGCCTATGTCACCGGTATGAAGCCAGGTTTATCTTATGTTCATGCTACTCTCCTTCTTCAGGTTCTTCTTCTACTTCTTCTTCACCGGATAATTCCCTGATCTTGATAGACTTCAACTCGGGTGACTTGTACTTGCTGGTCCCGTTATCGTCGTCCTTCCCGATCTGGAACATGGCGCCGAAGGTTACCAGGCTTGTGGTGGGATCATCCGGGAAGCCAGGTGAAGGACGGAATATGGCAGTTTCCCACGAGGTGTTGTACACGTCAACACCGTTACCCCCGTCAAAGAACTGCGGACTGTCGGTGATACCAAGAACGTCCTTGGCAATATAGAAATCACCCTGTGTAAAAATACTCTTTTTGCTGTCCCATCGGCCCTCATCCAGGCCATGATTGTTACCGTCATTCCAGTACTGGATCACCAGCTGATCATCAATGAACACCGAGATGGTTGGCCCGTGGCTTAAACCCGTCTCCGGGTCATCTTTCACGGCGTCATTATGGATCTTCATTTTCATGGTATGAAAATCCGTTATACCGATAGAAGGAACATCCGCGCAGGCAATAAGGTGCCCACTGCTTTCACCGTCATAGTTCATGGTCAGCAATACATTTTCTTCTAATTCCGGCTCAAAAGCACCATCCCCTATGGGGAAGGCATCATCCCGAAACGCCATTGCCATCAGTGCTCCGTAAGGCTCGTCCCCTGCCAGGAAAATGATGGCCATGATAAACCCCTGCGGCTCGTTCTTGGGACTGCAGTCACCACCAACCACCGTCTGAATTCCGTCTGTCAGCCTGAAAGTCGCGCTGTACTCTATGCCGAAATTATAATCGATAATCTGCGGCTGCCCGCTATTTGGCGCAGAAGCCGCGTAGAATATTGCCGGGTCATCGGGACTGATAAAGATGCCGTCATCACGTTTTTTGGTGGTCATAACCGGTTCGCTGGTAATGACCTCCTGCCCCTCGAAAATGGGTTCCATCACAACGGGATAGAGGGCCCCCTGAAAATCGGTATAGTAATTCGCATTAAGGCTTCCAAAATCCTGGTCCATGTTGGTGGTATCCAGGTCAAGCACCATGCCCGATCTATCCGGGTTACTGATCTCCTTCACGTCACCCTTGCAGGCGCCGAAAAGTGCCAATGTGAGTAAAAGTGAAATAATTGTTATTACATGTTTCATCGTTTTCCTCCCCACCGTGTTTTATAACAGGTAATATCGCACGCCGAACTTCAGCATGCTTCCGCCCAGCACCACCGGGTAGGCAAACCGTTCAATGTACTCGTCGTCTTTCCCGGCAGCGTCAGGACCGGCGGTGGCCATGGTCATGGCACGCTTTGCCGTAGGGCTGAATTCCGATTCGGCAAAAACCGTCTGCATGGTCCCGCTGGCCCAGTACTCCACGGTTGCGGCCGTATTCTCGGAAAGGAACACCTCAAGCCCCAGCAGCATGTTGAAAGAGATACCGTAGGTCATAAATTCTATTTTTTCATTAATGGCTTCGGTTACCATCAGGTTCTCTGCGTTCGAATAATCATTTGTGTTGTACGAGGTAAGAAAGGCAGCATATTTCTTATCAGCCTGTACTTCTATGCTGAAGCCGCCTCTAAACCAGCTGACGCCAACCCCACCGTACACCTTCCCAAGATCCATTACCGGAAGGATCACGCCGAAGGTAAGGGGTACCTCCATCCAGCTTGAATTCCAGGTGGTCTTGATGGTTCCCCCTTCAAAATTGAATTCAGGCGGCCGGGCAAAATCGCTGGAAACCGCCACCTGGTCAGGTCCTGGCCCCAGCTTCAGCATCTGCTCACCGCCTGAAATCTTGAAGGCATAATCGAATCCAAGCCTCATGAAAAAGGGAAGATCAAGGTGAGGAGTTGTGTCATACATGACGTACAAACCGGTATCAAGACCAATGAGCGGCCCTCCTTCCTCGTAATCATCTATTACCCTCAACGGCTCAGCATTTGTTCCCTGAGAACTGTACGACTGAAGGGCGCAGTCCCTGTCCGGCATTAACAGCTTCGTAATTCCGGTCGTTGATGCCAGTGAATCACCATTAAGGTCAACAACACCATCGTTGGTGATGGCGCTGCCCAGCTGGCTCATGTCGGCAACCACACCGGTGGTAAGTCCGAATGACAGCGACCTGGTCTTTTTCTTCGATGACTGGGCGTCTTTTTTCTTAAGGGAAAGCACCATGTCATCTTTTGACTTTTCAGCATAGGATACAGACGCGAAACACAGCAGAAGTACACATGTTACAATATAATTCCTCATCATTCCTCCTATTCACAACCAAATACCGGCCGGTAGGTCTAACAGCATTTTAAAAAAAATCTGCCTTAAGAACAACACCAGAAAGCCAGCTGACTAATACCGACGCGTCGGTACTTTTGATTAGTAAAAAATATGTACGTCATTAGCGTACATGATGCGTATATAGCATATCAATGACTGAGCGGTCAATTATTTTTTTTAAAAAAAGTCCAACCATCAGACAATTATGACGAAAACGACAGAACTCACCAATTGTTATTGACAGTTCAGGATTGATGGTTCTGAATATTACCAGGTAAGAATTCGATATTACATGTATCATGAAACAATTGCATAATACTGCAAGATTAACCAGATGAACGAAAGAAATGATTCCATTGAAAATGGTGATCTAAGACAGAGGATGGTCAATTCCATAAAAAGGGCTTCAGATATCCTGGATCTTTTCATGGAAGACTCCGGCCCCCTTGGGATCACCGATTTCTCTAAAATGCTGTCCCTGCCCAAGACAACCATACAGGGCATCGTCCGCACCCTTGCCCATCTGCAATACCTGGAGCAGGACCTCCACAGCCACAAGTATTACCTGGGCCCAAAGCTTTTCAGGCTTGGCATGCAGTACACCGTCAACCATGACACCATGAGCATTGCAAACCTCTACGCCGAGCGTTTAAGCTTCAAGCTGGGACTGCCGGTGAACGCCGGTTTCCTTGTGGGCAACCGCGTCATTATTGCACTCCGGGCGGAACCCGAATCAGGCAGTTCTTTCTTCCCGCAGATGGGACTGGTGATACAGCCGCATACCACCTGCATTGGAAAGATCATCTACGCCTTCATGAATGAACAGAAACGCGAAGAATTAATAGGCGAACTGGAATTTGCCCCCCTCACCGAAAGGTCCATAACCGATCCGGATATATTCAGAAAAGAACTGGAACAGGTGAGGCAGGACGGCATCAGCTTCGAGAACGAGGAGAATGTTCCCGGCATGGCCGGTATCGGGGGACCTGTATTCAACTCCTTCGGTAAAGTCATTGCTGCCTTCGCCGTTACCGGCGGGGTAGAAGAGGTTATGAATAATAAAACACAGATAATGCAGGATGTGCAATACACCTCTCGCGAGGTTTCCCGGAAAATGGGGTATGTGAGTATAGTTAAATAAAAGAAAGGGAACACCCCACTTGGGATGCCCCCTTATAGAAACGATGAAGAGAAATAAAAGCGGTTACATTAGAACTTAACTTCTGTCTTCACGTAGAATGTCTGTTCGTCGTCAACATCTTCCTGCTCGAAGGTTCTGTTTTCAAGATAGGCAAGAGCTTTAAAACCCTTGGTAAGCTCGTAACCAAGACCTGCTGCCCAGATAGTAACTGCTGAATCATCATCAAGAACATCGTTGGCTTCTTCGTTTTCAGCCATTGCGTATCGGCCCATGATAAGAACAGGCATTCCCGCAACTGAATTCAGGTTCATGTTCAGCCATGTATCCAGAATGTAGGCATCTTTAACTGTGTCATCTCCGCCTTTTTTTACTTCAGGCAGAACGTAGTTGGCGCCAACCTTGATAAGTTCAGTTGAATATGATAATCCAGCACCATAGTACATCCTGTAATTATCACCGGCTTCTGCTTCGTTGGTCACCTCGTTCCTGTAAAAACCTGCAAGCGCAAGTCCTTCAAGGGGGGTAACTTTCAGCATACCGAACATGGCCTTGCCGTTACTGGTGGGTTCGTCAACCTTCTTGTAGCCTTCGCCGTTGGAGTACATCCCGGTAAGGGTTACCATCTTCATAAGCTCCAGGTCAAGACGAACGCCGGCATCAGCCGAATTGTCGATGCCTGTGGGGCTGCCGCTTGTGTCAATAAGCACTTTCTTGGCATGGTCAAAGCTGTAGTTGTTGTTTACCCATCGATACCCGCTCACCTTGTCGGTGTACCCGCTGTTGGGGGTTCCGATCATACCAAACTGCATCTTGGCGTTCACCGGGCCGAAGTCCTTCTTACCCTGTACGTACGCGTACTTCAGGTATACAGCATAAGGTGTGGTTTTAGTATCAACATCATCACCATCTGCAAGACCACCATCAACCTCACCTGAACTGCCAACCTGTCCCACGTCGGTGGTTACCCGTGCGCTCCAGATGCTGTCCAGGTCTTTCTTCCAGGTCAGGTACACACGCTGTATCTGGAAGCTTTTATACTTCTTGTCATCATCCTGAACCTTTGTCTGGTTCATATACTGGATGTACGCCGTGCCCTTGAGGTTTAACTCGGGCTTTTTTTCTTCTTCCTGCGCGAAGGCGGCAGTTCCTGTTAGAAACATTGCCATCATGGCCACAGAGAAGATCCGTAGAATTCGTGAATTCATCAGTGAATTCCTCCTTGTAAATTGTTGAGAATTTGATTTAAATTGCGAATCTTTTGATGTTACAGAATCAGCGGGGAGTTAACAGATTATTAAGGGGTTATTAAGATTTCATGAATTATCATTTTCTCTTTTTTCTGACAAGCAGTGTCAGTGAGAGAAGAAGCATAAAAAGAACGAGGGAAACCAGCACTTCACCGTAGTCCAACGGCCTGCAGTCTTTACAGATATGCCGGTTGTCACCGGGTATATGTATATGTTGACCTGTCATGTGTGAAGCCTTATTTTACTCTACCAGAAAATCAATATATTATTATGATTCATGATAAAATAATTAATATTTTTCTCACAAAAAATGGAATAAGTATTGACAAAGTGTATATTCTATCATTCAGCTAATCAGCTTTCAATTTTTACAATGTACCCGCTACAGGGTACATATTTTACCTTAACAAGAGGTAACGAAGATGGAGAAAGACGCCGCACTGAATTCAGGCTTTCTTTCACAAATTACCAGTGATTCTTCAGATACCCGGGGGTTCACACTGGAAGACCTTGATGGGGACGGTGACGAACCTCCACAACCTGTGCCTTTCTTTATCCACAAAAACATCTTCGTCAACACACCTGCAAACAGGGTACGAAGCTTCAGAAAAAAACATTACCCGTCTGTCACCAGTGAACAGTGGAATGACTGGCGGTGGCAACTGCGGCACAGGATACAGGATGCCCAAACGCTATCCCTGATACTAAAACTTTCAAGGGAAGAAAAGGAAGCTGTGTCCAACTCCAGCACCGCGCTTCCACTGTCAATAACACCATATTACGCAAGCCTTCTACACGGCAATGATCCCGGTCATCCTATACGAAGAACCGTGGTACCAACCGTGTACGAACATACCCTCAGTACTGGTGAGTCTGACGACCCCCTGCACGAAGAGAAAGACAGTTCTGTTCCGGGGCTGGTACACAGGTATCCTGACAGGGTTCTTTTTCTTGTCACCGACTTCTGTTCTACCTATTGCCGATACTGCACCAGGTCAAGAATGGTTGGCCGGTCAGACCATCAGTTCCTGAACAGGAAGAACTGGGAAATGGCACTCGCGTACATCGAATCAAGACCAGAAGTCAGGGACGTGTTACTCTCCGGAGGAGATCCCCTCACCCTCTCTGACGAAGCCCTTGAGTGGCTGCTTTCGCGGCTTAGAAAGATTCCTCATGTAGAGATTATTCGAATCGGAACCAAGGTACCGGCAGTTCTTCCTCAAAGGATAACCTCATCATTACTTAAGGTATTAAAAAAATACCATCCAATCTGGATGAATATTCACTTCACTCATCCACTGGAGATAACACGTGAAGCAAGAAGGGCATGTGAAAGACTTGTCTCTGCCGGCGTTCCCCTCGGAAGCCAGACTGTTCTTCTTAATGGAATAAATGATTCTGTTGAAGTACTCAAAGAATTGTATCATAAGCTGCTTACCTGCAGGGTAAGGCCCTATTACCTCTACCAGTGTGACCCCATCAGCGGTTCATCCCATTTCAGAACTCCTGTTGCGACCGGTCTGAAAATTATTGAAGGACTCAGGGGACATACGACTGGAATGGCAGTGCCCCACTTCGTAATCGATGCACCGGGAGGTGGAGGAAAGATACCCCTGCTCCCTGCTTACTGCCAGGGCACCGGCAAAGGTACAATCATTCTTCGCAATTACGAGAACAGGTATTTCACTTACCCTGATACATGCAATGATAAGTTTTCAGAAGAAGGCGGGATATCAGGGCAATGAATATCGGGATAACTTTTGACCTTCGCGAAGAATATCTGGTGCAGGGATATACCGAAGAGGAAACCGCTGAGTTTGACTCGCCGGTAACAATTGATGCCATCCAGTCAACACTGAACGATCTGGGGTTTACTACCGAGCGGGTCGGCTCTGTCTATTCTCTTGTCAACCAGCTGGCAGCAGGAAAAAATTTTCACATGGTTTTCAACATCGCAGAGGGCATGCATGGTATCGGCCGTGAAGCCCAGGTGCCGGCAATTCTCGACGCGTATGGCATACCATATACTTTTTCCGACCCATGCGTACTGACCCTCACCCTGAACAAGTACATGACCAAGCGGGTTATCCGAGATATGGGGATACCAACACCTGATTTCGCCCTTGTGACATCAGATGAAGATACCGCCAGCTTCAATCTTCCATATCCACTTTTCTGCAAGCCATACTCAGAAGGCACCGGCAAGGGAATAACAGCATCTTCGCTGGTTCAAAATCACAAACAGCTGATTAGTGTATGTCACCACCTGCTCACAAATTTTCACCAGCCGGTGCTTGTCGAAAGATACCTTCCGGGAAGAGAGTTTACCGTGGGTATAACCGGCACCGGTTCTGATGCCGTTGTGATCGGGGTCATGGAAATATTTCTTCTTGATTCAGCTGAAACTAACGCGTATACCTATTCGAACAAGGAGTTTTATACCGAAAGGGTACGCTATGGCAGGGTCGATGACATCACCGCCCTGCGTGCTGCTGATCTTGCCCTTGCGGCCTGGAGAGGCCTTGGGTGTAATGACGCGGGAAGAATTGATCTGCGATGCGATGAAAACGGAGAACCTGCTTTCATTGAAGTAAACACCCTTGCCGGACTTCACCCCCATCATTCCGATCTGCCCATTATATGCGGACAAAACGGCATTGCCTACAGAGAACTTATTGCCATGATCATGCGTTCTGCCATCAAACGATATCATCTAGAAAAAATGGCACCTGCCTCGCTTTACAACGAACAGAATCTTACGGGTTCACGCGCCTAACCGCAAATACAGGATACAAAAAAAATGAACAACAAGGTAGTCCTTATTATCCATGACAATGTTGGCAAGACAGATGGCCCCCAACAGCAGGACGTGCTGGCACAAAGGGATATCATTTCTCGATCACTGTCAAAACTGCACTACACTGTACGCGCACACCCATTGACCCTCAATCTTCTCGACCTGGTAAGTGCCATAGAACAGGTACGTCCCTGCATGGTTTTCAACCTGGTAGAATCAATTGGCGGGCATGACCGGCTTCAATATATGGCCCCTGCAGTATTGGAAACACTGAATGTTCCATTCACCGGCAGTGGCTCTATCCCCCTTTTTATGACCACCGGGAAAATACAGGCCAAGAAAACCATGGCCGCTTCAAACATACACACACCTGCCTGGTACACCCTGCCTGTATCCATCAACGAGAATATAACACCCGGCACATATATCCGCAAATCCACATGGAACCACGCTTCGCTTGGAATAGATGACAATTCAATACTTGAGATCGGTAATACCTGTCATCTTGACGAAGCCTGTTATGACCCCCTGGACGAAATGTTTCTTGAAGCCTATATCGATGGAAGGGAATTTAACATATCCCTGCTTGAAACCCCCGGGGGCGTTACAGTATTGCCCACTGCTGAAATACTCTTTGACGGGTTTCCCCGTCACAAACCACACATCGTAAACTTCAAGGCCAAGTGGGACACAGAATCATTTGAATATAAGAACACAACCAGGAAATTTCATGAAGACTGGCAGCAAGACCCCCTGCTGCGGGATATCTCACAAATCGCCCTCAGGTGCTGGCACGAGTTTGGCCTGTCAGGATATGCAAGGGTTGACTTCAGGGTTGACCAACACAATATGCCGTGGGTACTGGAGATAAACGCTAATCCATGCCTGTCCCCCGACGCGGGGTTCATGGCTGCAGCAGCCACAGCCGGTCTCACCTGTACCGAAACAATAGATTGTATAGTTCAATGCGCCCTGCGCGATAAGAGGAACACCCATGTTCAGAATACGCCGTGTATTCGATGATACCCTGTCTATTGACAGGCAGGCCATAACAGAAGTACAGAAAATCATTCGCGATCAGTTTCCCGATGCCAGCGAAACTGAAGAAATACTGTCATTACCGGACAAGCTGAAAAATCCATTGAAATACCGGTTTCGCTCAATACTATTCGTTGCAGACAATCAGCACGGAAATGTAAAGGGCTTTGCCCTTGTGCACCACGAACCTGTTCTGGGATTCTCATACCTTGATTACCTGTCAGTAGCGCCCCGTCTCTCCAGCAGGGGAATCGGCGGGGCACTGTACCAGCGAATCCGTGAAGAAGCCATCCAGCTGCGAAGTGAGTGTATAGCCTGCGAATGCCTTCCCGATGACCCACGTCTCTGTAACGACCCAAAACTGTTGACACAAAATCGTTCACGCCTGAGGTTTTATGAGCGGTTCGGCGCCTTCCCTGTTGTCAATACACGTTATGAGACTCCCCTGAAGGAAGGAGATGACTGTCCACCATACCTGGTGATAGACATTCTCACCCTGAAGAAACCTCCTTCTTCTACATGGACAAGGCAGATGGTGCAGGCAATACTGGAACGAAAATACGGGCATCGCTGTCCCCCCGGGTATATCAGGTCTGTTGTCGACTCATTCACCGATGATCCGGTTATGCTTCGTCCCCCGAGGTACAGTAAAAAGGAAGTCCATATTCCCTTTATCCCGGTACAGTCCCTTGATAAAAGAATTGCCCTGTTAACCAGCAGGGATCACCAGATCCATCATGTCCGTGAGAGGGGATACGTTGAGGCACCTGTTAGAATCCCGGCAATAGAAAAGGAGATTTTGAAACTTGAAATATTTGACCGGCATATAACCCGTGCCCATCCTGAATCCCATATTACGGCAGTTCATGATAAGAGATACGTTACATACCTCAAACGGATTAGCGGGAACCTGAAACCGGGTGAATCAGTCTACCCTTACGTGTTCCCCCTTCGAAACACCGTGCGTCCGCCCCGTGAACTTGCCCTTCGTGCGGGCTACTATTGCATGGATACATTCACTCCCCTGAACCGAAACGCTTACATGGCAGCCCGCAAAGCTGTTGATTGTACCCTCACTGCAGCAGACCATCTGCTTGCCGGCTATCGCATGTCGTATGCCCTTGTGCGTCCCCCCGGTCATCACGCTGAGCGAAATGTATTCGGCGGTTTCTGCTATTTTAACAATGCAGCTATAGCAGCAAATTATCTTTGCGGGCACGGCACCGTGGCAGTGCTAGACATCGACTACCATCACGGGAACGGCACCCAAAACATCTTTTACGGACGTCGAAACGTGCTCACGATTTCACTGCATGGTCATCCCAATATCGCCTACCCGTATTTCAGCGGATTCGAAGACGAGAGGGGGGACGGGAAAGGCAACCGTTATAACATAAATTTCCCCCTTGATGAAAACGTGAGCGCCCGGGCATATGAAGACACCCTGCGAAAGGCACTCAAACACATCCATGCTTTCAATCCCTCGTTTCTCGTGCTGTCACTTGGACTGGACACCGCAAGGGGAGATCCCACAGGCAGCTGGAATCTCACGTCAGATAATTTTTATACCAATGGTTTGCATATCGGTTCACTCAAAAAGCCTGTACTGGTGGTACAGGAAGGGGGTTACCGCATCGCCTCCATTGGAAAAAATGCCCGCTGTTTTTTTAATGGATTACAGAAAGGAATGACCACAGGGTAAAACCATGAATACAAATGAAAAACTGCACGTAAATTTCAGGCAGCATATAGTCCAGGAAGATATTTCTGAAATCGAAAATATATTACAATCCAGTGATTACTTCAGCCTGGAAGAAATACAGGTTGCCCGTAGCCTGGCAGAAGAAAAACTCGCCCTTGGTGAAGCAAGTTCATACCAGTTCCTTTTTGCCGAAGTGGAAAATCGTATATCTGCTTTCGTGTGCTACGGACACGTCCCCCTAACCGTCAGCAGTTTCGACCTTTACTGGATGGCAGTGCTGCAAGAGAAATGCCAGGGCGGGCTTGGAACAGCATTACTCCGGGAAACCGAGACACGTATACTTGCCCTGGGAGGCACACGTCTTTATATTGACACTTCCTCCCGCAGCCAGTATATACCCACCAGGCATTTCTACGAACACAGGGGATACCAGCGCGGGGCATTTTTACCTGAATATTACGGGCCCGAAGATGGCAAAGTTATCTACTATAAGAGGCTCTGACCCCCATTTGTCCCCCTTATTTATCTTGACATATTAAAGTTCACACTTCAAAACGTGTAGAAATAAAGCATACATGGCTGACAGATATTACGTATCAGCATATTACACGAGGTAGATGATGGAGTGCAGTTGCGGCGGTGTGGTCGTTGAAGGAAAGAGCTGCTATCGCGCCAGCGGGGAGAGGTACTGTTACATACTTGAAGACATACCGGCCTACCGCTGCACCCGTTGCGGAAAAGTTTTATTTGAAGACGACGTGGTTGACAGGATAAAGAAACTTGTAAACCGCATAGAACGGGAAAGCAACGAAATAACTACAGGAAAATCATCCATACACAGTTACGATTATTAATAAAACCATGGAGTTAATCATGAGAGTACGTTTTGCCCCAAGCCCTACCGGGTATCTTCACGTGGGAAACGCCCGGACAGCGGTTCTCAATTACCTGGTGGCACAAAAGAACAAGGCCACCTACGTGTTGCGCGTAGAAGACACCGACATGGAACGAAGCAGCAGGCAGTCAGAGCAATCCATAATGGATGACCTGCGCTGGCTTGGCATAACCTGGGACGAAGGCCCCGTAAAGGGGGGACAGTACGGCCCATACCGCCAGTCAGAACGCTTTGACATATACAGTGAGTACACACAGCGTCTTCTCGCCGAGGGTAAGGCATATCACTGCTATTGCTCACAGGAGGAGCTGGATCAGCTTCGCCAGCAGGCCGACAGGGAAAAACGACCCTTTGTATATCCCGGCAACTGCAGAAATCTCAGCGACAAGCAAAAACAGCAATTTCAGTCAGAAGGACGCAAGCCCACAGTGCGTTTCCTGGTACCCGACGATGAAACAATAACCGTTAACGACCATATAAAGGGAACTATCACTTTCAACAGTCAGCACATCGGCGGCGATTTCATAATCGTCAGGTCAGACGGGGTTCCCATCTACAACTACATCGTTATCATCGACGACGCCCTTATGAAGATAACCCACGTGATTCGCGGTGAAGACCACCTTCCAAATACACCCAAGCAGGTGCTGGTGGCCAAAGCCCTGGGGCTGCCCCTTCCCGAGTATGCCCATATGCCGCTCCTGCTTGGCCCCGACAGGGCAAAGCTCAGCAAACGTCATGGCATAACCTCGGTTGCGGTATACAGGGACGAAGGATACCTGCCCGAGGCCCTCATGAATTTTCTTGGCATACTTGGATGGGCCACTGAAAGCGGCGAGGAGGTGCTTTCTCCCGATGAACTTATACAGCAATTCGAGCTGTCAAACCTGGCAAAGAGTTCAGCATTGTTCGATTTTCAGAAACTACGATGGATGAACGCTATTTACATCCGCGATTATCCGCTTGATGCCATAACCGATCTTTTCATACCCTATATCGAGAAAGCCGGGTATTCCCTTGAGCAGGTAGACAGAAAATGGTTTGAATCAGTAATAGACCTTGTTCGGGGAAACTGCGAGGTGCTGTCCGACATACACAAGCATATCAGTATATTTCTTGACCCGGTGCCCGAACCCGACAAAGAAGCAAAAGAATTATTTGAGGGGGACGAGGATGCTAAAACCATAGTCTCGGCTGCCCTTAAGCTTCTGAAAAACAAAACATTGCATCAGGATAACTTTATCAGTGATACCATCGCCCTTATAAAAGAAGAGACTTCCCTGAAGGGGAAAAAACTCTTTTTACCCATTCGGGCCATGCTCACCGGCAGACTGCACGGGCCGGAACTTGACAGGTCACTCCCCCTGATCGGGTTTGATATCTTTTCACAGCGCATAGAAGACGCCGCCCGAAGGTATCTCGACCAATGAGACGGAGGTAGCACATAATGAAGAATGGTCTTTCTCTCCTGGTGGTTCCCTTTCTGATAATATGTTGCGGCACGACTCCGCCAAAAACCATCCCCACGGGAACCTGGAATTATACCGTCAGGGTAAACGGCACCGAAGTGGGTAAAGCTGTCATGAGCAATACCCTGGAGAACAACCAGTATACCTACACCAGCCGCATAACCATGGGTAACCCGCTTATGTCACATACAATAACCCATATTATCGTTGAAAAGACAGACTTTACCCCCGTCCGTCTTGAAACACATGAAACAACCGTACAGGATGGCAAAGAAATACAAAGCGACCTGGTGGCAACCTTTGATGAACAAACTGTAACGATAAAGGATGAAAATCACACAGCCCGTGTTACATTGAAAGAAAACTTCGTTCTGGACGGCAATTATTTCACCCATAAGCTGATACAAAACAATTTCCGTGAGGGGTTCACCGCAAGCGCCCGGGTATATGATCCCAACATAGAACTTCAGCAGACAATACCGGTTACAATCAAAGTTATGGGAGAAGAAAAGATCATGGAAGGGATGAAACCGGTAGCAACTATTCATCTTCGTCAGAGTATCGGCAGGGTGCAATCCATCGATACCTATATAGATGAAACAGGCATGGCGGTAAAAGTTATCATGGAAATGATGAACATGAAAATGGAAATTACAAGGGATAACGGAAAATGAGAATGACACATGGTATAAAAGCAGCCTGCCTTTTTACAACAGTTACATCTTTACTTATATACGCGGCCATCGTAACCGGCTCGGATATGCCTTCCACCTTTGATCCCGCGTTATCAACGGTAAAGGTAAACCAGCTTGCCCCCGGGGCTTACACCGAAAAGCTTTCATTGTACCTTCTCACGTCCGGAAATACCTCTTTCTCTCTCCCTGAAACCGCATTTCAGAAAGTAATACAACAAAAAACCCTGGGTGAGAAAACCGGTATCATCGTATCAACCGGCAGGAACAGGGAACACTCCGAGAAACCATCGGGCATACATACCGGGGATACACGGCTGCTCGATATAGACCATCCTTCCGTGAAAGAGTTGTCAGCAGAGATAAAGGGCACCGACACCGGTAAAATAATTTCAGTAATAGAATCGAGGGTACACAAAATCATAAATAAGAAATCTTATGGCATCCCCATTGTCAGCGCGCCAAAGATTATCGACTCAAAAAGCGGCGACTGTACCGAACACACGGTACTGAGTGTGGCATTACTGCGGTCACTTGATATCCCGGCAAGGGCCATCGTCGGCATGGTTCTGACTAAAAATTTTGCAGGCAAACGTAACGTATTCGTATATCACATGTGGGCAGAGGCATTTATCGACGGATCGTGGATACTGGTAGATGCCACCCGTCCCGGCGAGAAGCATCCCAACAGGTATATCGCACTTGCCTTTCACTCACTGGAAACCAAATCCCCGCTGAGTTACCTCGAGGCATTGTCCGCCATCAAGGAGCTCTCCGTCACTTACGTAAAACCATAAGTCACTCTTTCAGGATTTCAGGGAATGAAATCATTCATCAACAATAGCAATCTATGAAATCTGATTTGCCTGATTTATTAACCGCCCGCTTTGCTGGATAAACACAGATGGACACGGGTAATTAGTGAATAGCGATTAGTGAATAGTGCAAACCATTAAACTTAAGCCTCTTCATCAATGCTAAATTGGAATCACGCAGAGGCGCGGAGGCGCTGAGGGAGGGCACCAACTCTCCGCGTTCTCCGCGTCTCCGCGTGATACTATTATTTACATTCTTCATGATCTAGATAATTCCATACTTCACCTTTAAATCAATTCGGATCACACATCATCTGTGTCCATCCGCGTTCATGCTTCGGCGTCGCTCAGCACGGCGTCGAGCGGAGC
>CAZAOK010000097.1:13046-15114 GCA_964486725.1 uncultured Leptospiraceae bacterium | reverse complement strand
TGTAATGATTGAATCCGCATTCCTGATGGGATCGGTGCTGTCTGAAGATACCATAAATATATTTTCCCGTTTACGAAACCCCATGGCCTTTGCATAGGATTTATCATAATAGGACAGGGCCAGAAGTGCCACTTCGTAATAATTCTTCTTCTCCAGTAACTGAAGGCATCGTATGGTGTTTTGCTGACCCAGCCGTTTGGATATTTTTTGTATTGATTCGGCAAGCGATTCGGATGAAACATCAGCGTATTCTGACACCAGGTGACGCGCCCGCACTTCTTTAGGAATATCAAGGAAATACAACGCACTCTTTCGCATTTGTGTAATAAGGTTATAAGGAACCACAACTCCCCCGATATTGTGACTTTCATCTTCAAGCCATACCGGTTTGCTGTAATCCAGCTTTCTCCACGTGTTAAAAAGGTTGTTCTGAAACTGCTCAGAAGTGGGCTGAACCTGTTGATCAATTGCTCCGAATGCTGATCCCCTGTGCATGGCCAGACCCTCAAGATCAATAACCTGGTATCCCCTTTTCATGAGTTCGTGAATTACCGGGGTTTTCCCACTGCCCGTATATCCCCCGAGAATTCTCAGGTGAAAGGGCATGTCGAATGTTCCCGAAGCAAGCTTTCGATAGGCCTTATACCCCCCTGTTATCATCGAGACATGGGAAAAACCGTTGTCGCTCAAATGGCCGGCAAAAGAACTGCTGCGCAACCCGCCCCGGGCACAATAAATTGTTACCCTGCCCCGGGGGGCTGCCTGTTTTGAACGTACTATAAAGTCTTCCAGTTTGGGGTGTACATATTGATAGCCAAGACGCATGGCCTTTTCTTTAGACTGACGCTTATACACGGTACCCACACGGGCCCGTTCGGTATCTGAAAAAAGGGGGATGTTGATGGCCCCGGGGATATGCCCTTTCTTATATTCCCCGGGAGAACGCACATCGATCAACGGTGTCCCTGATCTTAAGTATTCTTCTATTTCAATTTGCTGAACCATATATATTATACACTACTACCCTAAAGCATCTCCTGTCATCATATCACGTCATCTTAATATTAACCTTGCGGAAGAACTACAGGGAACCATACTTGACAGGAAGGGATCCAAATGGAAAAGCACCGGTTACCCGTTACATGATAGTATGAACCAGGTATCATTTTTTTATGATGTAACTCCCTTTCTCAACTAACCCACAAACTGTACCGCCATGCCGGACTCAGATGCGGCATTATACTGTCTCCTGTCAGAAGTAACAAAAAGGTCAGCTTTCCATTCCATGGCACAGGCCAGGTGAATAGCATCCATTGCCCTGAGCGCATTGTGTTCCAGGATGTTGACAGTACGTGATATAACCCCGGGGGTAAGCTGTAGAAGAACAGAATCTTTCACATCGTCAAGTAAAAGTTTTCGGGCCTGACGATAATCAATGGATGTAAGAAGTTCCTCCCGTATTCGTCGGTTAAAGGCAGAAATTATTTCCGGCACTACAATAACAGAAAGACCCAGCTGTGATGCCTGTCCTAAAAGAAAATCTACTTCATCGCTTCCATTTTCATTAATATATCTTTTCACCAGGGAAGAAGAATCTATTGCCAGTTTCATTTATACGATTCACGCTCCTCCAGTATCACAGAAGACAGATCACTGCCCTTCATCTGTAATTTTGATACCGGTTGTTTCCAGGATGGCTCACCTGATTCACCTGAATACTGGCTTATTTCTGCAACTGGTTTGCCATGTCGCAGAATTACTATCTTCTCTCCGTGTTCAACTTCATCGATAAAATTTGATGCATTTTTGCGAAAATCCGAAAAAGAAATAGTCTTCATAATTGCACTCCCTGTTGTACAATATAAAGTACAAATGCAAACACAAGAAGTCAACAATAATTCACTATTTCATCAATTCACGAATATCCTCACATTCCATATCCTCACAAATAATGAGTCAAAGAACGCCTGTCAATAATAAACATTTCCCTATCTTTAATGAAACTTTCCTCATACAAAAGAATTGACAAAAAGCGTTTTTTGAATTATCAACATACAAAAAATAGAAA
>CAZAOK010000097.1:0-12946 GCA_964486725.1 uncultured Leptospiraceae bacterium | reverse complement strand
GGGGCAAAAAACCTGAAAAAAGTAAAATGGCAGAATCACGACGCCTTTGACGAGGGTCAGAACCGGTTCTTCGGCAATACCAGCAGGGGCACTCCCGTCTACCTGAACAGGGCCATCGGGGATGCCGACCTTGTTATTTCAATTGGCGTGGTAGAGCCGCATCTATGGGCAGGTTTCGGCGGGGGCATGAAGAACATACTCCCCGGGGTGGCATCAGCCGACACTATCGGCACCCATCACTCTATCATAGCCGAACCCCCCTACCGGTTCAACCGGGTGGGAATGGAAGCCTCGGAAAACTCATTCAGGCAGGACCTTGAAGAGATACGGGGCATGATACAGGCAGAGATTTTCTGTGTAAACGTGATCCTCGATCACAAGAAAGACATCATCGCCTCATTCGCCGGCGACCCCATCAAGTGCCATCGGGCCGCAATTGAGTTCGACAAGAACCATGCGGGTGTCATACTTGAAAAGCAGGTTGACGGCATTATATGCAACTCAAATCCCATGGATATAAACTTCAAGCAGAGCATGAAATGCGTGGGCAACTCCCTGCCCGCGGTGAAACCAGGGGGCACCGTAATGGCCTTCATGAAGGCCGAGAGGGGACTTGATGACATACCCATGCCTGAAGATTCAAAACCGTTATGGCTGGTAAAGACCATTCTCAGGCTGCTTGGCCCCGCCAGGGTGCTGGGATTTCTTGAGAAAGTCAAACCGGGGCTTGACGTTGAGCAGAAATTTCTTACATACTACTCCATGCAGCTTATCAGGGCGCACGAACTATGCTTCTACGTCCCCACGCTTACCAATGAAGAGGTAAAAGCACTTGGTTTCTTTGAAAGTTTCAATGACCCGCAAAAAGTTATCGACCGCGGCGTAAAAAAACTGGGAAAGAAAGCCACCGTGGCCGTATTCCCCAATGGCGGGGTTACTTTTCCCATCGTGGGATGACTGAACTCTGTGGTAATCCCCAGAAAAGAACAGAGATAAAAGTTGACGTAAGTACCCCATCTTCCTATAGTTGTCTCCAATTTCGACAATATCGAAGTATACACACACACGAGGTTGCATGGTGGACTACTCAAATAATATCATCATCAAGGATTTGCGCCAGATTCCCGGCGTAGGGCAGAAAATAGCGGAAGACCTTTACAACCTGGGAGTGCGTTCTGTTGGTGACCTGAAGGATGAAAACGCAGAAACACTCTATAAAAAGATGAACAGAATCCAGGGAAAAGACATTGACCGCTGCATGCTGTACATACTCAGGTGCGCGGTATATTACGCCTCAAACGACACTCACGACCCTGAACTATTGAAATGGTGGAACTGGAAGGATCGTCCATACATGGACGCGTAACCCCATCATGAAAAAACTGCTCGCACTTATCGGGTTGCTGGTTTTACTCGTTACATCCGCCCAGTCTCCCCTGATGGCAGGCGATGACTGGTCAGATCTGCATGAAGACGAACGTGCCGTTTTCGGCAGCGAGAAAGAGGAGAAATATCCCATAAATGCCTTCCTGGTAGAGAAAGAAGACCGGGAAGATCATCATTCCCTGGCAGTTATTTCTTTTCACCCCTCTTCTATATAAGCAACTACACATGGAATGATCCCGAACGAAACATCAGCGGGTTGAAGCATACAAGTGTGTCACCACTGCATTACCTGGCATCAAAATTGAACCAGAAGGGAAAGGCAGAAGCACGCAACTGGTAGTTCCCCATAATTCCCCTTACCTATCACAACTGGAACAGCAAGGGGGGACACAGAAACTATCTCGGCCTGATTGATTATTCCTGGCGAAACACCAAAGAGGTGTAGCCCCGAACGGGGCTACACCTCTGAAGTTTTCACTTCTGAAATTTCTCTTCAAGCGGGTACAAACTCCTGGTGAAACATATTACAAGGTGCCTGGGATCAGGATATAGGCTATTTCCCGGTAATTTCCATGGTATACCTGGCATTTTTTTCTACAAGGTCTCTTCGTACATGATCCGGGTGACTGATTCCTTTTATATATAGTTCTAACTGGTCACAGTAATGATCACTGGCAGGTATGCCCGAGCTGCCCGTGGGAATAACGGATCGTGACGTGTTCCAGTCAGCCGTTGAATACACGTGTCGATGTGATGCCCCGGCAGTAACCACGAAGGGATTTCTGAAAGAATACGAATAGGGACTAACCGTATGAAAACTCCCTCCAACGGGAAATGTCTTGCTGTTGAGGTTAAAGAGAAAATCAAGAATCCACACATCACCCATGGGATGTTTCAGGGTAAGGGCATGAATGTCTTCCCACTTCCATCCCTGTGGACCGCCGCCCATCTCATCGTCAAGCCACCCTACCGCCTCTTTAAAACTTTTATGCACCATACCATTAAAATTTTCTGTCACATCTTCAGTATTCACATCGTCACACCAGGGGGATGACTTCTTTTTCCAGATGGCATCTATGGCATTCTTCGGCAGTATTGTTTTCGTGGTAAATGCATCAAACAGTTCCTCACCCATTTCATCGTAAAAACAATTACGCATAAACTTCATGTAAAAAGCTTCAAATAACGCTGCCGCCCCGCTGTCCCCCGACATAACCCCTTTCCATTCTGATAACCTGTTCAGGGCGTCCTGTTGCCGTGAAGACAGTCCTCCATTCCCGGCAATTGCCACTATATCTCCTTTCATCAGATCTACCAGTTTCGAACGCTGGTCAAGCTGCATCCTGTTAAAGTCATCAACCGAATATTTCTGTTTTTCTGAAAGCATCTCCCGGATCCGGTCAATCCGGTGGGGCTGGTCAAACCAGTGGCTGATGTGAAAGGGGTACCGGTCACTCACTGTTTTATTGTTGGCCGAGGCAACAAATCCTTCAGGCGGGTTAAAGCTGTGGGGGCGGCGCTCGAAGGGAACGAATCCTTTCCAGTCATACCTGTCTGTTTCACCCGGCATGATCTCAATACCATTCCCTTCACGTATTGGTATACCGGCACAGCAATACATACCGATGTTGCCATCCACGTCAGCATACACAATATTCTGACTAACGGACAGAAAGCTTCGTGCGGCGTTCCTGAAGTCACTCCAGTTCTTCGCCCTGTTAAGAAGGTAGACACTGCGAAGTTCGTTGCTGAAATCATTTCCAATCCAGTGCATGGAAACAACCTCGTCTTCCAAATCCTTCATCCCCGATATAACCGGCCCCCGGTGGGTAAAACGGATCTTCCGCTTCACCACGTTGCCGTCGCCCGTGGCAATCTCCTCTTCACGCACCTGCATTCTTCGCCACTTGCCGTTAAACATGTACTCGTTCTCATTGTCGGGATTCACTTTCTCCCGGTAAAAATCCATGTCATCAACCATCACGTTGGTCATCCCCCACGCGATACGGTCATTATGCCCCGCTATCACGCATGGCTGCCCTGGAAGCACCACCCCGGTGACATCCATCTCACCTTCAATCACCTGGTGCATCTGGTACCATATACCGGGAGTAAAAAGGCCAAGATGCATATCGTTGGCCAAAAGCGGCTTGCCCGTCTCACTCTTCCATCCGGCTACCGCCCAGTTGTTGCTTCCTGAAAAAATTTGTATTCCAAGTTTCTCAAGCGCATTGGCCTGCCGCAGAAGATGCCGGCGCACCGATATTTCAGTTTCGGTTTTCGCGAAATAGGGATACACGTATGTTTTGAAATCTTTAACCTGTGGAACCAGGTCTTTCATTCGTTCTTCATTCACCTTCTGTGATATTTTGTACAATGCCATCTCGGTTTTCCACGGCATGGTGAGGTCCCATGCCATGTAGCCGATAAGGCTTACCGAATGTTCCATCTCCCATGGTTCGGGTTTATATCCAAGTATACTGAATTCAACAGGCAGGCTGTCTGTGTGACTTTCCATGTACTGGTTAACACCGTCACTGAATGCCCGCAACGCGGCAATCATCTGGTGATCGGATACGGCAATAATCTTTATCGATTTTTCGGTAATTCGCAGTGAACGCATCAGGAGGTCGGTTTCCACCATGTCATCTCCGAATATTTCAGAAAGTCTCCCGGTGGTAACCCTGCGAAGCAGGTCCATCTGCCACAGCCTGTCCTGCGCCATGCAGTATCCCACCGCCCGGTACAGGTCTTCCTGGTTTTTCGCGTATATATGGGGAACGGCAAACCTGTCCCGGTATACCGTCACTTTTTCTTTCATTCCGGGGATTACAACACTTGTATTGTAATCGGGGAACCCCTGGCTGGAAATGGAACGAATGTACAGAAACATACCAATACATACTATTACTACAAGGATCAACAAAATGGTTATTGTTTTCTTTTTCTGGTTCATCAAGAACCTCCATACATATATTTTACAATGCTTGACAAACTAATGGATTGGTATTACTACAGTAAATGTACTACCCTTTCCACGCTCACTTTTTACATTAATATCTCCACCAATTTTTTTCACAAACTCATAACATAAGACAAGTCCCAGACCGGCACCTCTTTCGTCATCAGTACCTCTTGTAGAAATGATCTTACCGGGGTTAAAGATTTCACTTTTTTTTCTATTATCAATGCCCTGGCCCTCATCTATTACATTAATTTCAACGTATCCATCTTTGACTGAACTATTTATATAGATCACAGAGTCAGGATAACTGAACTTTATTGCATTAGATAGAAGATTTCTTATGACAGCTGATAGCATATTTTTCTCTGTAAATACTTTCACATTAGATTCACCCTGAAGTATGATACTGATCCGTTTATCACGTGCAGGAATTTCGAATAATTCTTTTATTTCAAGCAGGATTGAATGTAAATTAATATTCTCGTTTTGTATAGTCTCACCCTGAATGTTTGAACGCGTCCATACAAGGAGGTTTTCAAGCAGCATGTGTACACTTCTGACACTTTTTTCTATATCATTTACAATGCTAAGAAATTCTTCCTGTTTAAGAGTAAGAATACCTTCCTTAACAAGGTTCAAAAGTATATGTAGATTTCCTATCGGAGCCCTGAGATCATGAGAAACAATTGAAAAAAAACGGCTCATAGAATCATTAGCCAACTTTAATGATTCCATAGATTCCGACATGGCTGCTTCTAATTCTTTTCTTTCGCTTATATCAAAAACAATACCAGTAACACGAAGGGGGCTTCCATCATTATCACGCTCAACAATTTTACCACGGTCGTAAAACCACTTCCAGTTCCCATCTTTTTTCCTGATACGGTACTCAACCTCGTATAACGGTAATGAACCCTCCAGGTGCTTTTTCATTACATTCATAGTATGTTCATAGTCATCGGGATGAAGTCGTTCAGTAAACGCATACACATTGGGAACGAATTCGTCTACGCTGAATCCAAGTGCCTCAACTTTCTTTGCATTAAAAACTACATTTCCTGTTTTCACATTCCAATCCCAGATACCAAGGTTATCTGCCCACGAAAATTCCAGTTCCTGTGACATTATAAGACGTTCCTTTTCCTGCTGTAGCTCATTGTCCCTGAATTCCCTTAATTCTGCATTTTCTTTTTCCAGTTTTGCGATACGCTGTTTAAGTTTAGCCGTCTCTATATCTTTATTCATATATGAAAAACCCATCCTCTTGTTTATTGTTTATTATTTTCTGATTATAGATTATTTTCAACTACATAGTAAATAAAATATTCTTGAATTAATTGCAAACCCTTGAACAATAGTCATTAATCTTATTTGTGACTACTCAGCTATGACTAAAATATTGATCATTTACTTCATAATGAAAAGGAATTTGAGCATCTCCACCCGCCGAAGGCGGGGAGAGATACAGGATTATTATTCATTTTAGAATAATTTTGATTATTTAACATGACAGCTGAGTAATTACTCTTATTTTATATAAAAACGGTTTCATTATCTTCATTCACTTTAGATGAATGCCGCTTCCTGGAGAATACCCTGATGAAAGCACTGAAAAGAACAACCGTAATAATATCACTGGCAATCCTTGCGATATATATCGTTCCCCTGGTGGTTGAAGGTTTTAAAACTTCCTCAGAAAACATGCGGCAGCATTTCCCGAAAATAAAAACGGTTAAGGTGCTTGACGAATATAACACAGCTTACCGTGAATATGGCCCTGAAAACGGGTATCCCGTCATAATGATTCACGGCTTCAGCCACTCCATGCTTTGCTGGCAAAAAACCGTGCAGCCTGTTGCCAGCCGGGGATACCATGTATACACCATCGACCTGCTTGGTCACGGTCTCAGTGATAAGCCCTACGGGATCGACTACGATATATCACTCTTCGCAAAACAGGTGCATGAATTCATGAAAGCCATGGACATCAAAAAGGCCATAATCATGGGGCACTCCATGGGAGGGGCAACATCCATACGGTTTTCCACTGAGCACCCTGAAATGGTGAAAAAACTTGTACTTATCGGCAGCGCCGGCGCGAATTATGATGATTCAAGCAGCAATATTCTGTTTAAACTCATGCGAATTCCCGTCATAGGTGAATTTGTTATGATAATGAATTTCAGGGCTATTGTCCGCCAGTCTCTCCATGATTTAAGCGTTGGAGAGAACACCCCCCTGTCGGATGAATACATGGACAGGTACATTTTGCCTTCAAAAACGAAGGGCTACGATTACGCCATCCTGAACATCATGCGCATCCGCAGTGCCGAAGAATGGGACTTGACAGGTATCATGCAGAAGATATCCGCTCCCACCCTCATTATTCACGGCACGGAAGACAGGCTTGTTCCATACAAGGCTGCAGGCATTATGGACAAAAGAATCCCCAATTCAAAACTTTATACCGTTGAGGGTGGCCCTCATTCCCCCATGGAATCTGGTCCGAAAGAAGTGAACAGGGTGATTCTTAAGTTTTTGTAGTGCTGTCATTCCCTGCCGGGAAGTGAATGCAATTAAGCACACCCCCAACACGTAACCTGACAAATTTTGTTAATTTCAGTTGACGAACTATATTTCATTTAAACAAGATAATATACAGTTCATTCTTTGCATACTTACACAATGACAAAAGGAAGCACACATGAAACCTGTACAAATCACCGATGACATTTACTGGGTTGGCACCATAGACTGGGACCTTCGTAATTTTCATGGATACCTCACACAACGTGGATCAACCTATAACGCGTATCTCATAATGGACGAAAAGATCACCCTGGTAGACACGGTAAAACACTACATGGTTGACGAGATGCTTGAACGAATAAAACGTGTAGTTGACCCCGCGAAGATAGACTATATTATTTCAAATCACGTTGAAATGGACCATTCAGGGGGACTACCACGGTTAAAAGAACTGTGTCCCAACGCGAAAATACTGACATCACCAAACGGACAGAAAGGGCTGCACGCTCATTACGGGGCTGATCTCGAGGTTGAGGTGGTAAAAACAGGTGACACCCTTAATATCGGAAAGCGCACCCTGCATTTCATACTTGCCCAGATGGTACACTGGCCGGACAACATGGCCTGCTATATTCCCGGTGACAACATCCTGTTCTCAAATGACGCCTTCGGTCAGCATATTGCCACAGCAGAACGGTTTGATGATGAATACCAGCTGGACATCCTCATGGAAGAAGCAAAAAAGTATTACGCCAATATCGTTCTTCCCTACGGCAAGCAGGTACAGAAAGTTCTTGAAGGGGTTGATGCCCTTGATATCTCAATTATAGCCCCCAGTCACGGACTTATCTGGAGAGAGAGTATTGACACCATCGTTACCGAGTACCACAAGTGGGCCGCCAATACCACAAAAGAAAAAGCACTGATAATTTATGACACCATGTGGAATTCAACCAGGATGATCGCCGGGGCCATACAATCTGCCTTTGAGGAAAAGGGGATACATGCCAGCCTGTACGATCTCAAGTACACACATATCTCTGATATAATGACAGAGGTGCTCACCGCGAAATATATATGCGTTGGTTCACCAACACTGAATAATAACATGCTGCCCAACGTGGCAGCATTTCTCACCTACATGAAAGGATTATCACCGAAAAACAGGGTTGGCCTGGCATTTGGATCTTACGGCTGGGGAGGACAGAGTATAGGACAGGTGGAGAAGTCACTTGAAGAATGCGGTTATACACTGCTTGACAGCATAAAGGCGCAATACATCCCCGGCGACACACAGCTGAATGAAATATCAGGCAGCATCGTATCTGCAATTAACGCGTTATAGTAATTAAAAATACTTGCTGTTTTACGGATAAAATGTTATATTATGTAACAATTACAATATTTTTATAAAAATATTTTTACAATAAGTATAATAGCGAAAAGCAATATGGAAGAATTAAAAAAATATTTACAAAGCAATGACATCTCACCTTCTTATCACAGGATCAAGATACTGGAGTTCCTGAGAAATAACAGGATACATCCAAATGTTGATGTTATTTTTCGCGCACTTGAAGAAAGCATACCAACCCTTTCCAAAACCACGGTATACAATACATTAAACCTGTTTTCAGAGAAAGGGCTTGTTGCCCATCTTTCAATTGAAGAAAACGAATCCAGGTATGACATAAACACCTCACCCCATGGTCATTTCAAGTGTACACGATGTGGTAAGATATATGATGTGGAAGTTGATAAAGCACTTGAAGCATTGCAGCAGATTGGTGACCACTTTATTACAGAATACCAGATTAACATGAAGGGTATCTGTAATTCATGCAACACTTCTCTCAAAAAAAATTGATAGCAGCACCAGGCGCAAAATATTCTTGACATCTGTATATATTTACCAGATAATTGTATTCATTACATGTTTGTTACCACTATAATTTCTTATCAAAATATGGCTTGATTTTTATATGATTCTGTTACATACTATTACAGTAAAAAGATACACCATGCTGCTTCAGAATTGATACACAGTATAACACTGCGATCACAACCTGAGACTTATACACGCTATGGAGATAATGATGCAGTATACATTTAATGTACCTGATATGACCTGTAATCACTGCAAAATGAGAATAGAGAAAGCGGTATCTTCTCTTAACCATTTAGAGTCTGTAAATATCGACCTGGACAAAAAGCTGGTCATCGTAGAAGGTGATGCACCTGAAAAAGATATCCGGCAGGCTATTGAAGATTCAGGATATCCTGTTTCAAAGGCATAATCAATCAGCCTATAGAATTACATGTATCCATGTAATAGCTATATAGTATATACACAAAGAAGCCCTGGAGGTAATAAAATGCAGAAATACGAATGTATTGTATGCGGCTATATTTACGATCCCGCGGAAGGAGATCCCGATAACGGAGTAAAAGCAGGAACAAAATTTGAAGATATTCCTGATGAATGGGTATGCCCTGTATGCGGAGCCGAAAAAGACCAGTTTGAACCTGTTGATTAACCACTTGAACCGCCATGGAATTTTACACATCCATGGCGGTTGTCATATTAATACCATAAACAATCCCCTGTGCATAAAAAGAACACAGGGTAATATTTTCCAGGAGGTGTAACATGGATGCGGTGCTGCTATCAAGAATTCAATTCGGTCTTGCCGCGGGTTTTCATTTCATATTTCCGCCATTAACACTTGGACTCACATTGATAATAGTAATATTCGAGTCAATGTTCTATAAAACCAATGAAGACCTGTATAAGTCAATCTCGTCATTTTTCATAAAGATCCTGGCCCTCATATTTGCTCTTGGAGTTGCCACAGGCATTGTACTTGAATTTTCATTCGGCACCAACTGGTCTGAATATTCACGCATGGTTGGGGATATTTTCGGTGCACCACTGGCTGCTGAAGGCATCTTCGCCTTTTTCCTGGAATCGGTATTCCTGGGCGTACTCCTGTTCGGCAGAAAAAAAGTATCCAGGGGGTTTTATCTTTTTGCCGCGATAATGGTATTCCTGGGAGCCCACCTCTCGGCATTATGGATACTAATCGCAAACTCGTGGATGCAGACACCTGCCGGTTTTGTGATAGAAGGAGGCCGGGCGGTGATGACCGATTTCTTCGCCGCAATATTCAACCCCTCCACCTTTGTCAGGTTTTTTCATGTGGTGGTTGCCGCCTGGATTACGGGCACCCTGTTTACCGCAGGCATCAGCGCCTGGTACCTGCTCAAGGACAGGCATGTGGCACAGTCGAAGAAGGTCATCAAGGTTTCACTGGCTATTTTCATATCTATGGCCATATTACAGTTTGTTTCCGGTCACATCCACTCGGTACAGGTAACGCAGCTGCAGCCCGAAAAGATGGCAGCATTCGAAGCACTGTGGGAAACCACGAAAGGAGCACCCATGTCTGTCATCGGTATACCAATTGCCGACGAGCAGAAAACCTACTTTGAGATCAAGATACCGAAATTATTAAGCCTGCTTGCGTATTTCGATCCAAACGCCGAAGTAAAAGGGCTGAATGCCTTTCCCCGTGACGAATGGCCGCCGGTTATGCTGCCCTACTTCTCGTATCACATCATGATCGGCCTGGGAACATTGTTCGCGTTGATGGCCATTATCGGCGGCATACTCATGGCGCGAAGAAAACTTGAATCAGCACGATGGTTTCTATGGGCGCTTGTTCTTGCCATACCTTTGCCCCACCTGGCAAATCAATTCGGATGGATAGCCGCCGAAGTGGGCAGGCAACCCTGGGCCGTCTACAGGGTATTGAAAACATCAGCGGCAGCCTCAATCGTAGTTCCCGCTGGCCAGATACTTTTTACCCTCCTGATGTTTTTCGCTATATTCACCCTGCTGCTTGTGCTCTTTATATTTATTCTCTTAAAGCTCATTGAGAAAGGGCCTCAAACAGGCGACGAAGCAGGATATTAATCGAGAGGAGGACTATTATGGAAACCATTGAAATATTACAGAATACCTGGTTCTTTATCATAGGATTTTTATTTATCGGGTATGCCATACTTGACGGCTTTGACCTTGGTATAGCGGCGCTGATGCCGTTCCTGGCAAAGAAAAACAGTGAACGACAACAGGTAATGGATGCAATCTGGCCTTTCTGGGATGGCAACGAGGTTTGGATCATTACCGCCGGTGCATCATTGTTTGCCGCCTTTCCCCACACCTATGCCACGGTTTTCAGCGGTTTTTACCTCGCCCTCATGCTGGTACTTTTCGCCCTCATTTTCAGGGCAGTATCGATGGAATTCTGGTATTATGATGAAAAGCGTAAACACATCTGGAGCTGGGCTTTCGTAGTGGGAAGCCTTGTACCGTCAATACTATATGGGGTTGCACTTGGAAACCTGCTTGTAGGGATACCCATTGACGCCAGCATGAACTACGGGGGAACATTCTTCACACTTTTGCGTCCCTACCCGCTGGTGATAGGGATTCTCGGTCTTGCTGCCATTCTGCTTCAGGGTGCCACCTACGCCGCGCATAAAACAGATGGTGTCGTACAGGAACGGGCACAGATGCTTGTAAACAGGATACTTGCACTATATGCCATTTCCCTGGTATTGTCATTCATTGTAACAGTCATCTATCTTCCGCAAACCCTTTCAAGATTTCCCGTCTGGATAGCGGCCATAGTGACAGTGGGAGCACTTTCCGGTGTGTACATGTGGTCAAAAAATGGATTTGACAAAAAAGCTTTTATGTCATCATCACTGGCATTTATCGGCCTCTGGGGTATTGTGGGAACCACGATGTACCCCAACCTGGCACGGTCTACGGTGAATGAAGCATTCAACCTGACAATTTTTAATTCATCTTCAACCCAGATAACACTTACTGCCATGACAATAATTGCACTAATCGGTATGCCCATTGTTATTCTGTACTCTTTCTACGTGTACAGAATTTTCAAGGGCAAAGTTTCAATAAAACAATAGCACTAAATAAAATATGGGGGACTCAAATGGTTAAAGAAAAACTTGAAGTATATAAATGTGAAGTATGCGGTAACATCGTCGAAGTACTTCATGTTGGCGGTGGAGAACTTGTATGCTGTGGGGAGCCAATGAAACTGCAGCAGGAAAACACCGTTGATGCAGCGAAGGAAAAACATGTCCCGGATGTAGAAAAAACCGCAGACGGCATAAAAGTACAGGTTGGAAGTGTTGAACATCCAATGGAAGACAAGCACTATATTGAATGGATACAGGTTATCGCCGACGGTAAAAGTTATCGCCAGTTTCTTGAGCCGGGAGACAAGCCTGTTGCCGTTTTCAAGATTGAAGGATCGAATATAATTTCAAGAGAATATTGCAACCTGCATGGTCTCTGGAAAGCATAACAAACAGGAGGAACATACTTAATGAAAAGCATTAAAGGCACGAAAACTGAACAGAATCTGCTTGAAGCCTTCGCGGGTGAATCACAGGCACGAACACGATACACCTTCTTCGCGTCAAAGGCGAAAAAAGAAGGGTATGAACAGATATCAGCCATGTTTACCGAAACAGCAGACAATGAGAAAGAGCACGCGAAACGTTTTTTCAGTTTCCTTGAAGGCGGGGATGTGGAGATTACCGCTACTTTCCCGGCAGGAAAGGTGGGCACTACGGCTGAGAACCTGAAAGCTGCAGCGATGGGTGAAAACGAAGAGCATACAAAACTATATCCTGAAGCGGCGAAAGTTGCCGATGAAGAGGGCTTTCCTGACGTTGCTTTTCTTTTCCGTAAGGTTGCGGAAGTTGAAAAACATCATGAAGAAAGGTACCTTGGGCTATTAAAGAATATCGAAGACGGTACTGTTTTTAAAAAGAGCGAAAAAACCCTGTGGAAATGCCGAAACTGCGGCTATATTCACGAAGGGGAAAGCGCACCTGACAAGTGTCCGGCCTGCATTCACCCAAAGGCGCACTTCGAGCTTCTTTGCGATAACTTCTAATTGATTCCACACGGCTTTGCCGTATACATCCAAAAACCGCGGTATATTCAATGCCGCGGTTTTTTCG
>CAZAOK010000096.1:0-15150 GCA_964486725.1 uncultured Leptospiraceae bacterium | reverse complement strand
TCATTCAAAATTGACATTGAAATTCATATTATTACCCGGTATTTAATTCACCCCCGACGGGGGTATTGAGATTGTTTTTTAATTGACCTGGTTAATATGACTTAGTAGTATCATGCAATGTTTAAAAAGAGCATAACAATTCTTTCGATGGTTGCCTGTATGATGATATTTACCGGCATACTAAAGGCAGGGTGGTTGTATACCGACGAGGTGCATACCATCTGGTATTTCAGCAGGGGATATCAATCGGGTGATACCGTATATTTTGTTACCACCTACAGGCTGATAAAAAAGCCAAAGGGTATTGCCCGCTTTCCCGATGGGGGAACTTCGAAAGAGTTGTTCGCTAAAGTGCTGCTTTACAGCTGTGATACGGACGGGGATAATCTTCGATTATGCGGTGAATTGGAAACGATGCAGATGGGCGGCAACGGCATTGCTCTCAGTACTATAATGAGAATGAAGGGCAACAGGCTCATGGTTAAGTATTATGGCAGCAACAGGCGGGGTGACAAAGTAAATCGGTATCACATGTTTATGTGGGACGTGAAGGAGAAAACCGTTACACCCGTTACCGCTCTTGAAGATAAAAAGGCCATAATGAAGGATATGAAAGGGTTGTGGAGTAAGTACAGGCAGGAGTCGGTTAAAATATCCGCATTGAAGAAAATGCTTGAAGGGCATACGCTGGCAGAATGGAAACTTCCCTCACCACTTGATTACGCGGATAAGTCAACGGATGATCTTTTTGATGACCTGGTAGAGCTTAAAGGTGACAGGTATTACCGGGACGCCATTATTCAGGCGCATACTGATATTCTTACAGGTGACAGGATAGACGATTTGCTGCGCAGAATACAGAAAAGAAAGGATTCTCTTGAAGGGTATGAGCAGATAGACTATAGATTTACTGTGGCAGACCTGGAAGAGAAACTCAGAAAACAAAAAAATAATCGCTAAAAACAAAAAAAATCAATTAATTCTTGACATACAATAATACATTAGTAATATGTTGATTGACTGTCCAATTTAAAAGCTGAACAATAATTCAAATATATGACTGAACAAAGAGTGTGCGTGCTGATGGGGAACATTTTATTAAGTAAAAACTGGTTGAGCGTTCAATCAATATATTGGATACTTAATAAAATACTAAAGGGCAAAGAAGCGTTCAGCAGGGTTCTTTGACAATGACACGGTACGGGAAACGACAATGCTTTTGAAAGGATGTCTGCACACCCATACCACTTGTTCTGACGGGAAGATGACCCCGCAGGAAGTGGCAGACGCCTACCAGTCACTGGGATATGATTTTATTGCCTTCACTGACCATGATTACCTTTTGAGTCCCCGTTGTGACGAGATATACGGCAATGTGAAAAGCGACCTGATTATATTCAGGGGTATTGAGCTTACGGTTTTTGCCAAGGGGTACGTGCATGTGAACAGGATAGAAGGTGAGAATGAAACATTGTACGTGTTCAACCATCTTGGTGAGTATGATCTGACGGTTGAAGAGGTGCAGGACAGGATTTCCATCGTTGGTGAAAAGTATCCTATTGACCTGGTAGAAATCACTACCAAGGGGTTCAGGCATAAAGAATTCGAAATACCGGAAATTGAATATCCGAAGATGGCTTCAGACGATTCACACAGCAGGGTTGGAATAGGAAGAGCGTGGGTAGAGCTTGATGCGGACCGTGACCGTGATCACATAATTAAAAAAATGAAGCAGGGAGATTTTTGGAACTGCTACGTATAGGGTAATTGTCAGCACAGGATTATAAAAAGGAGGTTGTATCATATGGGTAAGAGAGTAGCCATATGCGCACTGGAACAGGTTAAGAATGAGCCGGATATCTGGTATCAGCGTTTTCAGGGAATGCTTCTTGATTGTCTTGAACCAATTCTTGAAAAAACAGGCGTCACTTTTGACATGGATAAGGGAATTCGAAACGTGATCACGTGTTCAGATGACGTGTTTGACGCGCGAACAATATCTGACAGTGGTGTAACCGACGTGGTGGGAGCGCATTTCAGGGGTGAAGAAAAGATGGCCCAGGACAGTATCAATGGCCTTGGTTATGCCATGGCATGTATACTTTCCGGGCATGATGATGTCGTATTGTACATGGGACATTGCAAGGAATCACAGACCGAGAGCAGGTACATGAACACGAATCTCGCCTATGATCCATTCTACATGCGCCCACTTGGGATTGATTTTTTAAGTGCCAATGCTTTCCAGGCCCGTGCCTACATGGAAAAGGCGGGAGTAGACGATGATCACCTGGCTGAAATCGTAGTTCGTTCGCGGAAGAACGCGGCGAAAAACCCCTATGCAAGGGAAAATGAAATGGTGAGCGGCGACCAGGTGAAGAAATCTCCATACCTGGCTGACCCGATTAGAGAACTTCACTTCTATCCCGTGACAGACTGGGCTTTTGGCATGCTGTTGTGCAGTGAAGAGCGGGCAAAAGAGTTTTGTGATAATCCAGTATGGTTAACCGGGTATGGCAGCTGCATGGACAGCTATTTTCCAGGTGACAGGGATATTATATCCAATTTCGCGTTAAAGAACGCCGCTTCACGGGCGTACAACATGGCAGGCGTAAAGAATCCTCAAAAGGAAATAGACCTGTTTGAACTGTGCGACCAGTCAGCATACCAGCTTCCCATGTGGGCAGAGGGTGTGGGTATTGTTGATGAGTACGCCGGTAGTAAATGGGTTGAAGAGGGCGGCCCTGATAAGTCACAGGTCAACCTTTCAGGAGGTATGCTCAATGGTAATCCTATTATGCTTGGCGGTGCGGCCAGGGTTGCTGAAGCCTGGTATCAGTTGAGGGGTGAAGCAGGAGACCGCCAGTTAAAAAAGCCGAAGAAAGCACTCGCGCATGGCGTAACCGGCGCGATGGGACAGCATCACGGCGTGGTGATTCTGGAGAAGTGAGGAGGAAGTAATGGCTAAGAAAAAGAAGAATAGAAATGTAGCAATAGTGGGCGTGGGGCAGACGCAGTATTCCAGCCACAGGGAGGATGTCAACCAGCCCGAGATGATACACGAGGCGGTTAGCCTGGCACTGGCTGACGCCGGTATCACCATAGATGATGTTGACGCCGTCGTTCATGGAAACATGGAGCTTTTTGAGATGGTTCATCAGCCGGATCTCTGGCACGTCCTTGGAACGGGTGGTTATGGAAAAGATTCTTTCCGCATTACAACCGGTGGGACAACCGGTGCCACCCTTGCCTGCGCGGCGGACAACCTTGTCGCGTCAGAAATGTATGACGTGGTAATGGCCGTGGGCTTCGAGAAGCTGCAGGAAGGACACACCACCGGGGGTATCACCAACATGGCGGATCCTCTATGGTCGCGTCAGCTGCAGACCGGTGCCCTTACAGGCTCAACCGGGTACAAAATGGAAAAAGAATTTGGTGAGGAACGGGCAAACCGGGCCGCAATGATGTATCGTATTATCATGGATAAGCATGCCTGCCTGAATCCCAATTCGCACAGATCATTCGGGCTGGATTTCGACCAGATGGACGACTTGATGGAAAATTCTCCACGCCTGGTTGGTAATCTTCGTCTCATACATATGTGTTCACAGTCTGACGGCTGTTGCGTGGTTATTTTTGCCAGCGAGAAAAAAGCAAAAAAAATGGCTAAGCCGCCGGTATGGGTGCGTGATCACATTACTGTACACCGGGAGGAGACCTTCAATATCTTCGGTTTTGATGATAATTACCCTGTACCCATGACACACCGGTTTGCCGCCGAGCAGCTGTTCGCCCGTAACGGTATCGACAGCCCGGTTGATTACTTTGATGTGTTCGAGATGTATGATCCTTCAGGGTGGTGGGGAGCAGACTGGATGAGGGAGTTTTTCCTTTTTGAGAATGATGAACATCTTAAGCTTATAGAAGAAAAAGAGATTATGATAGACGGCAAGATGCCAATCAATCCTTCGGGTGGAGTAACGGCAGCAAATCCCATCGGGGCAACAGCCCTTATCAGGGTTGCCGAGGCGGCGCTGCAGGTTCGCGGTGACGCGGGGGGACATCAGATTCCCCGGGATGTGAACCACGCGCTGGCATCAGGTTTTGGAGGCACCATGTGGACGGTGCTGATGATGCTGGAAAGAGAATTGAACTGGTAGGGGGATAATATGAGTGATCAGTTTGGAATAAAGGTAGAAGAAATATTTGATACAATGGAAGAACGTTTCCGCCCGGAAGGTGCTGAAGGGGTGGATGCGTCGTATGGGTATGAAATACAGGGTGTGGGCAAGTGGAAGCTTACCGTTAAAGACGGTCAAATGAAGATCGAAGAAGCCGATGATCTTGGCGATTGTGTGGCAGTTACCATAACGGATGCCGACACGTTCGTTGGTGTGAACATCGGGCAGGTGGATGCCATGAAGGCTTTCAACTCCGGGAAGTTCAAGGTGGATGGAGATTTAGGCGCACTTGGCCAGACGGCGAAGATGTTCACGAAATTTGTTTCTGGCAAGAAAGAAATGACCGTTGGTGATTTTATACAGGATATGTTTGCCACCCTGGAAGAAAGGTTTCAGCCGAAAAACGCGGAGGGACTGGATGTCACCATCACCTATGATATACAGGGTGATGAGGGCGGCTGCTGGACGGCGACTATTAAGGACGGAACCTGTGTTCTGAAAGAGGAACGTATTGAAAAGCCCACAGTTCGCCTTGAGGTGGGTGCCGCTGACTGGGTTGACGTGATGCTGGGGAAGGTGGACGCGATGACACTGCTCAGTGCGGGAAAAGCAGCTATCGAAGGTGATTCAAGCCTTGCGCTGAAGCTGGGTGAAATATTTGCCAAGTACGTGGCACCGGGTGAAATGGCCGAACCGGAACAGGAACTTGTACGATTGAAAAAGGTGATATCTGTTAATCACCGTTTCGCTACCGGGCCCGTTATGGGAAAATTTCTGCAGGGTCTGAAGAACAAGAAAATAATTGCCAACAGGTGTCCCGAATGCGGAAGGCTGCAGCTTCCTGCCCGTGAAGTGTGCGCAATATGCCGGGTGCGGGTGCCCGGAGTTGTTGAAGTGGGACCAAAAGGGCATATCACAATTAATGATATCGCCTACTACGCCAGTCCCGACCCGCTGACAGGAGAAACCAGGGAAACACCATACGGTTCGGTCAACATACTTCTTGATGGATGTAAAGGTAACGAGACCTTCTGGCACCTGCTTAGAAGAGACCAGATATTCGAAGTTGAAGAATCCTGGAATGAAAAGAAGGGAACAAGGGTGCGTCCCGTATGGGCCGAGAACAGGGTGGGCAGCATAAAGGATATCCTGTATTTCGAGATTGATAAGTAAGGAGACCGGCAATGAAAGAAGGTTTTGAAGACAGCTATATCGTTGAAGGAAAGATGGCTCTTCCATACAGCTATTTCGCGGGAAGGGTGGGAAGTACGTTTTTAACCACCCTGCGTGATAAGAAGAAGATAATGGGAGTGAAATGCAACACATGTAACAAGGTCTTTGTTCCTCCCAGGCAGACATGTGAACGATGCATGGAAGACATAAGGGACAACTGGGTTGAATTAAAAAACACCGGTACGGTTACAAATTTTACCGTTGTACGGTACGAAGATAAGCATATGCCCAGGAAGGTGCCCTACGTGCTTGCGATGATTCAGCTTGATGGGGCTGATACACCGATGACCCACATTCTGGAGGGTGTTAAACCCGAAGATGTGAAAACCGGAATGCGTGTTGAGGCGGCCTTCGCTGATGAAGATACCAGCACCATCATGAATATTGATCATTTTAAACCGGTTACTGAAAAGATTGAAGTAAGAGGACGGGCTGATGCTGGTGGTACCGGATCAAGAACATATACTGGTGAACAACCGGAAACAAAAAAAGGAGGGAAACCTGCCATGTCTAAAAAAGTTATTATTACCGCTGCACTTTCAGGGGCGGCAACAATGAAGAACCAGATTGATGCGGTGCCATATGAACCTGGGGAATTTGCAGAGGAAGCTGCCCGATGTTACAAGGCCGGTGCGTCCATGGTACACGTACATGCAAGGGAAGAAAATGGAATGCCTACCCACGAGGTGGCCAGGATAAAAGCAACACATGACGCGATAAAAGAGAAAACACCCGAACTGATCGTGAACCTGAGTTCAGCCGTTGGCATGGGGAAAACCCCTGAACAACGTATAACCCAGATACTGGAGATCAAGCCGGAAATGGCTTCATTGAACACGAATACGATGAATTTCAGCATCGTTGACAGAAAAACAGGTAAGATTTTCATCGATTTCATATTCGAAAACACCTTCACCATGCTGCAGGATTTCGGAAAGGGAATGGAAGAAAACGGTATTAAGCCTGAAGTTGAAGTGTATGACATGGGTGGACTTGACAACTGGAAAATTGTGGCAAAACAGGGAATTTTTTCAAAACCGTATAACTTCAATTTTGTCTGGGGAGTTGCAGGTGGTATGGCTTTCAGACCTGATCTTTTCATGGTGCTGAAGAACGCGCTGCCCGAAGACGCGAATTATACAACATGCGGTGTGGGACTTGATGAATTTCCCGCGATAACCATGTCCTGCCTGTCAGGCGGTCACATGAGGGTTGGACTGGAAGACAATATAAAACTGCCAAACGGTGAACTTGCCAAGGGAAGCTTTGAACTGGTTGAATGGGCTACGAGAATATGCGAGATTTTAGGAAAAGAAGTAGCCACTCCTGATGAAGCCAGGGAGATCATGGGTCTTAAGAAGTAATATGGTCTCATAAAACAGTAATGAATGAATGAGGTTGATATGACGGTGAGTGAGAAATGCAGGTACGAGGTAACTGAAAAGGGTATCGCGGTAATAACCATTCACAATCCTCCAATGAATGCCCTTGATGAAGAGACCATGTACAGCCTGGAAGAACTTGTATTAAAGGCTGAATCGGAACCCTCCGCCAGGGTGGTGGTGATAACCGGAGAGGGGCCCACCTTCGTGGTGGGGGCCGATGTGAACCGTGTGAAAGAAGTCACTACTGCCAGGGAGGGGAAAAGCCTTACCTCGCAGGCGCAGGCCATCATTAACCGTATAGAAGGTTGCAGAAAACCGGTGATAGCCGCCATCAATGGTCTGTGCCTTGGAGGTGGCATGGAGCTTGCGATGGGGTGTCACCTGCGTTTCATGTCTGAGCAGGCGCAGATGGGACTGCCCGAGATTATGCTGGGAATCATGCCGGGATTTGGCGGCACCCAGCGCGGTGCCAGGCTTCTTGGAACAGCCAGGGCACTTGAGATAATGCTTACCGCGAAATTTATAACCAGTGCCGAAGCAGCGGCTATCGGCCTGGTAAATGATGTGTTTGGCAATGATAAGCTAATGGAAGAAACTATCCGTTTTGCTGAAAAAATCGCGTCCAAGAGCCAGCTTGCCGTGAAGACTATCATGGAAGCTGTGCTTGATGGATCTACACTGTCATTAAAGGAAGGACTCGCGCTGGAGAGCGAATGTTTTGGTCGACTTGCGGAAAGTGAAGATAAGGATGAAGGGATTGCCGCATTCATGGAAAAACGTAAACCTGTATTTAAAGACAGGTAATTAAGGGAATGGGGGCGTTGTCATGGAAAGGACTATTAACGAGGTCTTCCGAAACAGGGCGGAAAAATATAAAGATCGCCTTGCGATAGAAAAAAAACTTGGAGGTAAATGGGAACAGGCAACCTGGACCCAGTATTACGAACGTGCACGCGCGACGGGACTGGCCCTTGTTGACCTTGGACTTGAGAAGGGGGACAGGGTAGCTTTACTTTCTGAAAACAGGCTGGAATGGCTGTATACTGACATGGGTGTGCTTGGCGCGGGTGGTTGCGTGGTTCCCATCTATGCCACCCTGACTGACGAGGAAGTGGAATACGTGGTATCAAACTCCGGTTCGAAATTTATCGTGGTTGAGAACGATGAGCAATTGCAAAAGGCATTATACAGCCTGAAGCAGAATCCGGGCATAGTGAAGATCGTGGTGATGGACGAGGAAGATGCTACAAGCAAACTTCCGGTTGTAATAAGTTTTAAAGACCTGATGAATATGGGGTTTGAAAAGCAAAAAAAAGACCCCGGCCTGTTCGAAAAGATTGCCGATGCCGTTGATTTAGAAGACCTGGCAAGTATCGTCTATACTTCAGGTACCACCGGGGACCCGAAGGGGGCGATGATCACCCATAAGAATATCATGGCAGTGGTGAAATCACTTGATTCTGTTGAACCCAAATACGCCTTTGATACTGACCAGACTGTACCCTTTCTACCCTTGAGCCACGTGTTTGAAAAGATCGCGGGCCATTATTACGGCATGTACGTGGGAATAACAGCATCCTATGCGGAGAGTCTTGACACCATACTGCAGGATATACAGGAAAAACAACCAACAGAGATTCTCGCGGTTCCAAGGGTTTTAGAGAAGGTATACCAGCGCATTATCTCGCAGGTACAGGTGCAGTCACCTTTTGCCCAGCGGCTTTTCTTCTGGGCACAGCGTGTAGGTGCCCGAAGAAGTGAATATCGTGAGAAAAAGAAAAAGCCGTCATTATGGTTAACCATAAAATACAGGATCGCGTTCCTGATGGTTTTCAAGAAACTTCAGCAGGCACTGGGGGGAAGGGTTCGGTGGATGACGGCTTCAGGGGCTCCCACCGCCAGGGAGATTATTTTATTCTTCAACTCGGCGGGGATTATGGTTGTGGAAGGGTACGGAATGACTGAATGCTGCGCCCCGGCTACCATGAGCAACCTTTCCGACTACAGGATCGGAACAGTTGGACGTCCCATACCGGGTGTGGACATTAAAATCGCCGATGACGGGGAAATTCTTATAAAAGGCGATAACGTATTTAAAGGATACTGGAAGATGCCCGAAGAGACAAAGTATTCATTTACGGCGGACGGGTACCTGATGAGTGGCGATATAGGTGTATTTGATGAATACGGTTTCCTTATGATAACTGACAGGAAGAAAGACCTCATCATAACATCAGGAGGGAAGAACGTTGCGCCTCAGAAAATTGAAAATCTCTTTAAGTCAGACCCGTTGTTTACACAGGTAATAGTGATCGGGGATAATCGTAAATATCTTTCTGCCCTTGTGAATATAAACCTTGAACAGGCTGAGCAGATTGCCCGGGATAAACATATACCTTATAAGGATCCGCAGGAGCTGCTGGACAACGAGGCCTTTCTCAAGATCGTCGATGATCACGTTCGAAAGAGAAATGAAAATCTTGCGCGGTATGAAACGATCAAGAAAATACGGATCGTAAAGCACGAGTTTTCAAAAGAGAGCGGCGAATTAACCGCGACACTTAAAGTGAAACGGAGAGTGGTGCAGGAAATGTACAGTGACATGATAGAGAACATGTACAACGAGGAGTCGGATACTGTACATGCCGTGTAATATTGATAATAATACTGGTTTAATGTTCAACCAATTACGAAGTGATTAGATTAATAAGTATGTAGCAATATATAACAAGAGGGGGAAGGGCATGGCAGTTGAATTACATGAAAACGATGAAATGAAAAATATCATGGACCTGAAGTCCGGTCAGAATGAACTTTTTACCGATCCCGATCCGGACCATGCCAGGGCATTTTTCAGAAAAAAGTCACGGGCATTAAAATCAAAACTGTCAACCGTTCAGGAAGTGGTTCGTGACATGATATCTGATGGTGATTATATCGCCATAGGGGGCTTCGGTGCCATAAGGGTGCCCAGTGCCATTGTTCACGAGATCGTTCGGCAGAAAAAGAAAAACCTGGGTTTCGCGGGACATACCAGCACGCACGATTTCCAGGTGATAACCGCGGGTGACTGTATCGACCGCTGTGATATCGCCTATATCGTGGGTCTTGAGGCCAGGGGTCTTTCGGCTAACGCCAGAAGGGCGGTGCAGAGCGGTAAAATTCAACTTACCGAGTGGACCAACGCCACCCTTTCGTGGAGGCTGAAGGCGGCGGCAATGGGTCTTTCCTTTCTGCCCGCGAGAAACATACTGGGTACGGATACTTTCAAATACAGCGCGGCAAAAGAGATACTGTGTCCATTTACCGGTAAAAAATTCGCGGCCTACCCCGCACTGTATCCTGATTTTGCAGCCATTCACGTTCACGAGGCTGATGTATACGGCAATTGCAGGGTATACGGTGCTACAGTATCTGACCAGGACCTTGCGCGGGCATCTAAAAGGGTGGTGGTCACTGCCGAACGGCTTATCCCCACGGAAGAGATACGTAATAATCCCGAGGGAACCTTTATCCCCTTCTGGTGCGTGGATGCAGTGGTGGAAGTACCCTACGGAAGCTATCCGGGAAACATGCCGTATGAGTATTTTTCAGATGAAGAACATATCAAGCAATGGCTCAGCGCCGAAAAAGATCCCGAGGAGCTGAAGAAGTTTATCCAGGAACAGATATATGATACGAAAGATTTTTACGAGTACCTGAACCTTAACGGCGGCATCGAGAGAATGACAAAGCTGCGACAGGTCGAATTTCTCATTAATGGAAAGTGAAAGGAGGAGAAAATGCCTGATTATAATGCAATGGAACTTATGATATGCGTGGCAGCAAGAAATCTTGAGGATGGCGCCACTGTGGTTGTGGGAACAGGGGCACCATGCGCCGCCGCCATGCTTTCCCAAAAAACACATTCGCCCAACCTGTGTATCATGTTTGAAGCGGGCGGAGTGGCGCCACAGCTTCCTACCATGCCTATTTCCGTGGGCGATTCACGGACATTTCATAAAGCACTCATGGCAAGTTCGATGCCGGATATCATGGAAACATGCCAGCGGGGAATGGTTGATTATACCTTCCTGGGTGGGGCGCAGATTGATATGTACGGGAACATCAACTCAACCATGATAGGGGATGATCACGCAAAACCAAAGGTACGCTTTCCCGGTTCAGGCGGGGCAAACGACCTGGCTTCACTTTGCTGGCGAACCATGATGATGACAGTACAGGACGCCAAGAGATTTACCGAAACCCCCGACTTTATAACATCTCCGGGTTACCTGAAGGGTGGTGACAGCAGGTACGAGGCGGGGCTTCCCCTTGATACGGGTCCATACCGCATCATTACCAACATGGCGGTAATGGGATTTGATGACGATACAAAATGGATGACAGTACTTTCGGTAAATCCGGGATACAGCCGCACTGATGTGCAGGATAACTGTGGGTTCGAATTAAACTGGGCGAAGAAAATCGAAGAGACCGAACCTCCTACCGAAGAAGAATTGCGCATACTCAGGGAAGAAGTGGATCCTCATAAGTACATAATAGGACGGTAGTGGTTTATTCTAACTGATGGCGAAAAGGAGTAACGTATGGGAGCAGGCATGAAAAATACTTTAGATGGAATAGAACCCCTTGTGCACAAGAGCCAGATAAGCGTTCCTTATCACTGGTGGGCGGGTGAAACTGCCAGCAGGTTCTTCGTGGAGTTGAGGGATAGTGCAAAAATAATGGGAACCAGGTGTGACGGGTGCGGCAAAACCTTTGTCCCCCCCCGAAAAACCTGCCCGGTATGTTTTACTGAAAATACTGAATGGGTGGAATGCGGGCCGTGTGGAACGGTTACTTCATTTACTGTTGTGCGAAAACAGCAGGCAGCGTTGAAGCATAAGGTTCCGGTGATATTTGCCCTGGTGCTGCTTGATGGTGCCGATACCTCACTGTTGCACAGGCTTGACGAGGTGTCACCGGAGGACGTGAAAATCGGCATGAAAGTTGAGGCCAGTTTCAGCGAAACAAAAGACGCGAACATGACTGCTATCGCGTATTTCAAACCAGCCAGTTGAAAAGGAGAAAGCATGGAACGTGCTGCAATTATTGGAACCGGAATGACGAAGATAGAATCGGCAAAGCATACAGAGACATTCGCCGACATGGCCTGGGAAGCGGTCAACAAGGCCCTGGATGATGCCGGTATGACAATTGATGACGTTGATAACGTGGTAACCACGTCAAATGACTTCTGGGATGGCAGAACCATTTCATGCATGGCGGTTGGTGATGCCAGCGGTGCCAGCCATAAAAACGTGTCTTGCGTGGAAGGAGACGGAACATTTGGGGCCTTTTACGGCCTGTCCCGTGCCCTGTCGGGAAGTTATGGTACTACACTGGTTACCGCTCACAGTAAGGGATCTGAAAGCATATCCAGTCTTATTACCAACGCTTCTTTTGATCCCATTTACGACCGCTGGCTGGGTATGGATATGATTTCAGCCAGTGCCATGCAGGCAAATGCTTACATGGAAAGAACCGGCACCACGTCTGAACAGCTGGCAATGGTGTCGGTAAAAAATCATGGCAACGCGGTAAAGAATCCATTATCACAACTTCCAATGTCCATAAGCGTAGAGGACGTGCTGGGTTCTGAGATGATTTCAGATCCCCTGCACAAGCTTGATTGTTCACCCGTTTCGGATGCCTGTTGCGCCATCATTATTGCCAACGAATCCCGTGTATCCGGCTACAGCGGCCGCCCTGTATGGATAAAGGGTGCGGCTTTCTGCTCGGATGCCTATTTCCTTGGTGACCGGGATTTGTCGCGGGCGAAGGCGTTAACCGGGGCCGCTAAAAAAGCGTTTTCAATGGCGGGGATTACAAATCCATCAAAAGAGATACAGGTTGCAGAGATCTATGATGCCTTTACTTACCAGGAGTTGATGTGGCTTGAAGAGATGGGTCTGTGTGAAAGCGGCACCGCGGGTGTAATGCTTGAGAAAGGTGAGTTTGATATTGGCGGCAGGTTACCGGTAAATCCATCAGGTGGACTTCTTGGGGGACACCCGGTGATAGCCGCGGGGCTGATCAGGATTGTTGAGGTTGTAAAGCAGCTGCGAAAAGAAGCCGGTGAATACCAGGTAGACGCGAAGAGGGGGTTGGCCCACGGGGTAAACGGATTGTGCGGTCAGTCACATTGTGTATGGGTGCTGGACAGCGAAGGATAGGAGGTAGAAATGGGTAAAAACCGTGTAGCGATTGTCGGGACAGGACAGACCTTTCACAAGAGTCACAGGCCCGATGTAAATGGACAGGAACTTATAAATGAAGCGGTACAGGCCGCACTTAAAGACGCGGACATGAAGATAAATGATATCGACGCGGTGGTTATAGGCAACATGGACCACTTCGAAGGGATAAACTACGTTGACTGCTGGAGTGTGGACGGATCAGGCGGGGTAATGAAACCCATCATTAAGCTTACCACCGGCGGTACTACCGGAAGCACACTTGCAATCGGCGGGTACCACCTGGTTGGCTCGGGTCTTTTTGACAGGGTGCTGGTTATCGGCTGGGAGAAAAACTCCGAGTCAGACACCACGGGTGCGATAACAACAGCATTTGATCCGGTCTGGGACAGGCTTGTTTTTGCAGGTGCCATATCCGGGCTTGCCGTTGAGGCCCAGTCGTACATGGCAAAGTATGGTGCAACTGATAAGGATGGGGCGAGGGTATCGGTACGTGACCGCAAACACGCCTGTAATAACCCCCACGCACAGCTTCGCAAGGAAGTTTCAATCGAGGAGGTGCTGGAATCCCCGGTGCTTGCCGATCCAATCCATCTCCTGGATGTGTGTCCCCGTACTGATGGGGCGTGCGCGGTGATCATGGCCAGTGAGAAATATGCTGAAAAAATTGCCCGCACACCTGACTGGATATGGGGGACCGCCAACCGGCACAAGTATTCTTACCTGGGAGACGTGAACTGGGGGGAGCTTGACAGCATGGCTGAAGCCGCGGGTGAGATGTTTGAAAAATGCGGCATAAAGGAGCCCCGTAAAGAAATTAATGTTATCGAGATGTACCAGCCTTATTCCTTCGCGGGTATTATCTGGATCGAGGATATGGGTATCGTAAAGCGGGGAAAAGGCGCGGAATATATCTGGAGCGGCGCAACTGATATGGGGGGTGAGCTTCCCATCAATCCATCGGGAGGGGTTATCGCGTGTAATCCAATCGGTGCCACGGGACTTATTCGATGTGCCGAGGCAGCCATGCAGGTTATGGGAAGGGCAGGTGATCACCAGGTTCCTGATGTGAATCACGCGGTGAGCACAGGATTTGGCGGATGCATGTGGACTGATATTCTTCTGCATGGAAAGCAGAAACCACAAATATAGACAGCGGGAGAGGACAATGACTGAAAAAGAACAGGTTATTATTGAATCCGGAGAAGCCCGACAGCCCTTCAACTACGCGGTGGGGATGTACGGAAGTAAATTTTTCTACGAGTTGAAAAACAACCGTAAGTTTTTCGGGGTAAAGTGCCCCGAGTGCGAGAAGGTATTTATTCCTCCCAGAAAAGTATGCGGCAGCTGCTTTCGTGAAATGACAGAATTTGTAGAAGTCGGTCCCGGTGGTGTAATAGGCACCTTCACCATATTGCGGTATGCCTTTATTGATCCCGAGACGGGAGAACAAAAGCCTGTGCCTTATGGTTACGGGTTTATTAAGCTGGATGGAGCGGATACCTTGTTTCAGCATTACATAAATATCGAAGATGAAAAAAATGTAAAGATCGGGGCCCGTGTTGAGGCGGTATTCTCTGAAGAGCGAAAGGGTAATATAAAGGATATCCTGTATTTCAGGGTAACCGGGTAAAAGGAAGAAGTCTGAATGGTCAGGGATATTATGATAAACCTGTCACGTCGCTGGGTTATGACACAGGATGTTCTGGGAGCCTGCCTGGTAACCGGCAGCGATAAGGTTAGCAGCGGTTTCGGTAACGGCGACTGTGTGCTCATCGACCTGGATAACCATGTGTTTGGCGTGGCTGACGGTACCGAACGTCATCCCCGTTCATCCCGGCTGCTTCTTGAAAGATTAAGGCAAGAGATACAGTCAGGCGGCAAACCTGAAAGTATTGCTGAGTGGAATGACCTGGTCAACACAATATATGGAGCGCAGGAATATCATCTCAAAACCACCTTCAGCCTGGTTGCGCTTTCAGAAACTTCATCAATTGGAAGGGCATACATATTCAATGGCGGGGACAGCGTGGTTCTTATGGCTGACAACACAACTGGCGGCCTGTTCTACATGAGTAAGGTGAATATGAATTTCGCCGGTAGAAGCAAGAG
>CAZAOK010000095.1:0-15379 GCA_964486725.1 uncultured Leptospiraceae bacterium | reverse complement strand
GTTCCAACTTCATTCTACAGGTGACAGGGAAAATCTACTTGCATTAATGGTTATTGAGGTACTATTATTTATCAATATCTGCGTATGGAATAATGAATGGAGCTCAAACCTACTGCAACCAGACTGTTAAAAACAGTTTTCATCTGGATTCCCCTTACCCTGGCTTTCCTGTTGGTGATTACATTGCTGGCAGTATGGTTGTATGTAACCCCCCGGAGAATGGAACAGGTCATTACTAACCAGTTTGCTGCAAAATCAAACGGTACAATACAGTTACATGTGGCTGATGTTAATCCTTACAGCGGATTTGAAATTCATGACTTAGTAATAAAAAGCGGTCCTGATTTCGGTGGAGATATTCTTGCCAGGATCGATGTGATTCGTGTTAAGTACGATTTTTTTTCTCTTTTTCTGGGGGATATTCATCTTCATGAAATAGGAATATACCGGCCAAGGGTTTATATGCAATGGAAAGACGGCCATTGGAATATTGCCAGTCTCATGAAGTCACTGCCTGCTGAAGAAGAACCTGTCGATGACGAAAAACCCCTTGAAGAAATACGATTTCCCATTCACGTCGAGTTCTTAATGAACATGGTGATGGAAAACCTTGAGGTTCATGTTCAGGGCCCGTCATATCGCAGCTCTTTGAAAAATTTTTCCGCATCGGCAAAAATCCGGGTACCCCCCTTTAAAAGAATACCCATGTCACTGGAAGCACTTTCTCTTCTTGAACGCATGCAGGTAGATGTAAATCCAGAGAAAACACTTGATCTTTCATTTTATTCTGATGATGCCACGGTTGAACCACCTTTACTGTTTACATGGCGTTTGAGGTTTGACAAAACAAGGGGGGAGAAACAAAAATTTTTAAGCCTGCTGAAGGCAGGTACTTACCGCGCACCTGTTCGGTTTAAACGTTCCCATCTTGCACCTATGAATTTTCTTATATCGTATGATATACAGTATGAACCGGATAAAGATTTTCTGAATTTGAGAAAATTTACTGTTTCAATGAAAAAAAGGAACTGGATATCTCTTTCCGGACACGTAAAGGGTGTTACTTCCCGTCAGGATGTTTCACTGAATATGCTGGAAAGTGATATACCGCTTGATGATGTGTATCCCTATTACCAGGCTGTCACCGGTGACAGTAAAAGGATATTCAAAGGTTCCCTGTCCCTGTACCCCTTTTCTGTTGCCGGTAAAATATCATCCCTGAATGTGACAGGGGCTTTGAAAGGGCGTAATTTAGAATTCAGCCAGGATGAGACGGGAATCCAGGTTTCACGTATGAGCATCCCATTTTCTGCCAGCAAAAGAGGATCTGACATAAAGATTAATACCAGCGTTAATCTGCCCAGTTTCATATATACATTGGAGCGAAGCCGTTCAGGGGCTAACGGGGTGCACGTCAATGCTGATCTTTCACTGGTTGATAACATGAAGACGATTATAATAAATGGTCTTTCAATTCGACATCATGATCCCTTATCGGGAAACAGTTCCCTTCGAACAGGTATGACAGGAAGGATAAATGTATCTCCCCGGGTACAGGGATTGTTACATGTGAAATCACTTATGTTCGACAGGAATTCACTTGAACCCACCCTTACGGGGAACTTGAAAAAAACATTGCGATCGGTAAAACTCAAGCAGAAGATCCATATGTCCTCAAGTATAGGGTTTCACGCTGGTGATACCGAAAACCGGCTTAATGTTGAAATGAGATCATCAATTCCTGATCTTGATGTTACAGATCTGTCCCTTGAAGGGAAGGTTGTACAAAACACAAGAGAAAAGAAAATATACCTGGAAAAGGTGCTGCTTTCCAGCAGGTTGCGAAATCTTACATTATCATGCAAGGGTATGCTGGAATTAAAGAGTGAACCTTTTTCTGATTCAGATTTATTACTTAAGGTACGTATGAATTCACCACAAATGAAACCAGTATACAATGACTGGAAAATGTCAGGCCTGGTGGAATTGGACACCAGGATAAAAGGAGATCTTGAAAACGGCATGGCTTCCGGAAAAATTCTGATAGATAACGTGAATGTTCAGGAAGATAAGAGCAGAACAAATGTAGAATCAGTATACCTTGATTTTCCTTTTCAGTACCGGTTCACTCCACGTTATAGAGGGGAGTCGCTTCTTGTGGTAAAAAAATCTGACATTATAAATAACCGGTTCTTCCAGGAAAAAGACAATTTTAAAATCAAGTCTGTTAAAAGTCGTCATCCGGTGCGGGATATCCAATTCGAATATTTAAAAGATATGTCAGGAAGAATTCACTTTCGTGATAATGTAATGGAGATCAATTCATTGCGGGCATATGTACTGAATGGTTCTTTGTATGGAAAGAATTTATTATTCAATCTTGCTGATATGAAGACGAAGAACATGGAATACCAGCTGATACTGGATATTTCAAATATTGACATAGCCAGGCTTGACGAACCAAACCCGCGGAAAAAAGAAAAAGGAACAAAAGTTTCGATGAATGCGAATCTGTCAGGAAGAGGTATAGATTTCTCACGGGAACTTGATATGAAGGGCTCAGTGCATATATACAAGATCGGAGACAAGTTCGCAAGGCAGCTTTTAACAGGTCTTAATAGGGAAAAAGGAAAATCCAAGCTTGGCATAGGACAGATAGCCGTGGATAATTCATTGAGGGTAGAGAGCTTTGATTTTAACCTGGAAAGCGGCCTGGTGTACACCACTGTTCATTTTCAACGCAATCTTTTCGGGTACACCATAAGCGTGAAGGATGAAGAAGTAAAATATGAGAGGATGCCTGTGCAGGAATTCCTGCGTAAAGTCAGGGAGGGGGAATAACATGGCACACCGGTTATATTACAGTATCATGATTATGTGCGTGTTCCTTGTGATTCTTTCAGGTTGCTCATCGACACAGAATTGCATGAAGGGGATGCCAAGTTGTATTGAGATTACTCCACCGGATATTAATCTTACGGGAGAACGAACGGTGATTGAAAGACAGGTGATCGGTGATTACAGGGAACTGGAAAAGGACGCGTGGATCGTGTCTTCTGCACAGACGAGCGTTGCCCATGGACGGTCACAGCAGGTGATGGTAACCGGAGATGAAGTTCTGTTCAGGGCATTAAAGATCAGGGAGTTTCACCGGGAAAAAATCCGCGAATTCAAGGATAAAGAGGCAGTTGGCGAGGGTAATGATGGACTGTTGTATTACAGGCAGAATTCTTATTATGAAAAAAATCCTGAACAAAAAAAGCAGCTCCAGGTTTTACTGGACGAAGAAAACAGGGCCAGGGAGACAATATTTAAAAGAAGTGTATCAACTGTAAAAGAAAAAAATGCTGAACTGATTCAGAAATTTGCCAGCCGTTTTGCCGAGGAGCAAAGGGCGATGGCCCAAAAAGGTGACTGGATTCAGCTTGAAAACGGGCGCTGGGTGAAGAAAAAATGAGACAACCTGCGAATAGATTATGGGGGATTTTCTGGGTTATTGTGCTGCTTGCAGCAGTTACGGCATGTGGTTCAGGAAACCAGAATGACGGGGTACCCTTCAGCTACGCTCAGATATTGAAAAAGGAATACAAGTATGACGTGGGAAAGGCTGTTCCGGTTACCATCGAACAGGCCCTTGAAATGCATGGATATTTCGATGACAACGGCAGGTATTTTTTCTTTACCTCGAACAGGGAACAGGGAAATTATGATATATATGTTCGGGAACTCTCAGGTATCCACTCGGTAAGGCTCACCACCCATCCTTCACGGGATACTTCTCCAGCCATGTCACCTTCCGGAAACCGGCTGGCTTTTGTTTCATATCGGGATGATCCGGAGGGGGATATATTTGTCATGGAGGTAGATCTTCCCGGGATGGTGAAGAAAGATTCAACATCATTTTTTAATATAACCATGGACAGGAATCCTGAACGAAATCTTACAAAGTGGGCGGATAGTGAATCCAACGAGGTTCGTCTTGTGAAGGATGCGTCCCCATCCTGGTCAAGGGACGGAAAGTATATCGCGTATTCATCAGCCAGGGGAGGCGTTGAAAACATCTGGATGATGCGGAGTGACGGAAGCGAAAAACGCCAGGTTACCTATGAGGGAGGAATGTATCCCCGCTTTTCCAGGGACGGGAAATATATAATTTTTGTCAGCTATAGAAACGATGAAAACGGGGGAGATATATACAGGGTTCATACTGTTACTGGTGAAGAAGACCAGTTAACCGATACTAAGGCCATTGAATTATACCCGTCTTTTATGATTGGCACAAACGAGATCGTGTTTACAAGAATAGACAGGGATACGAACGATGATGGAACAATAAACCTTGATGATAATTCTGTACTGTATTACAAAAATCTTGATAACGGTCTGGAATACCCGCTGACACTTTACTCGAACTCATCTTTTAATGCCCAGTGGTCAACCTATAATGACGGGGTGCTGGTGTATTCAGTACAGAAAAAAAACAACCTGAATATTAACCTGATTCCTGATACTGGGATCATCCCGAAAAGAGATAATGCCAGAAGCCAGTATGATCTTGCCGGTAAATACTTGAAAGAATACGATGACCATGAACGCTACATGGCAGCACTTTCAAGGGTATATGATTTCCACAATGCTAAAAAAGATACCCGGTCTGAAATTTACCTTACCAGCGCTCTCCAGGACCTGGCTGAACAGTACCATTTGGAAAATGAACAACGGCAGCGGGAGAATGCGTTAAAAAAAATTAAAAATTTGTCTACGGATACCAATGATTATCCCGGGATAATTCACCGGTACCTTGCATTAAAATTCAGGAAGCAGAATACTGAAAAATACCTGCGAGAAGTAGTTAATGAACTGGCTGAACGCAAAGACAGGCAAATGATACTTCCATATGTTATGGAGGAACTGGGACAGAATTACTCAAATGCGGGGGAGAGCAAAAAAGCAATTGAGGTATACAATAATATAATAACACACCATAATTCATATAGCAGGCTGATGCATGTCTATTATTCAATGGCAATCATTCAGACACCACAAATGTTAACGAGAGGGCAGCTGCCTGACCCATTAATTAAGGTTGTAGAATCGAGGTATGTATACCTGAAAAATGATGCCATTACCTTTCTTCTCAACAGGTTAGAAAATCTTTCTGGAAAGAAGGATAAATTGTTGTTGATAAAAGAACTACTGGAAACCCACAGGTCAACGAATTCACTGAAACCGGTTTTGCAGTATTACCTGGCAGAATTATATAATGATGAAGGAGAGCTGCAAGCCGCAGAAAAATATTGTTCTGAGGCTCTTTCAAATGTGAAAAAAAATGAACAGGTTTTTTACCGTTCCCATGTGCTTCTTGGATCCATATCTGAATTAAAAAAGAATTATCGTGAAATGGAATATCACTATTCTGAAGCAGCCAGTAATTATATTCTGCTGTGGCAACAATCTAATATAACCAGCATAGTGAAGAAGTTAATTGAGTATTACGAGGAGTACGGTCAAAGAAGTGAGCTGGCAGGAAATTATAAAGACGCAGTGAAGTTGTATAAAAAATATGTTTCACTTTTAACCCGTCTTCACCTTTTGAAAAAATTTGAAGATATTTACAACGAGTACGGTGCCCGTTCCCATATTCTCTATATTGATGCCTTTGTTGAATCCAGGGAAGATGTAAATGAAAGTCTTGATATCCTGATAGATGAATATATCGGTAACAGGCAGCAGGCATTGAATGTTGCCCGCATGGATTTTAAGAAAGCATACTTGTATGGTCTCGGGTATATTTACACAAAAAAAGCGGTGGCCTCTGTTAAGATTAAACCCCGGGTAACAGACCTTGGAAAATCAAGAAAAGACAATTTAACAGAACAGTTACGCCTGTTAAAGAATGCCATGGACCAGGTTGAATGGGCAAATTTTATTGATGACACCTTTATTCCTTCATTTTTACTAAAAGGCTGGATTTACCAGTACGTGGACATGCTCAGAGACAGGGAAGAGACTGAATTTGGAAGCAGGTATACCCACCTGTTTGACGAGTATTTTCCTCCATATTTATGGGAACAGAACATCTCTATATACGAGAAGGCCCTTAGAACAAATGATGAAAAAAGCAAGCCGGAACAGGAGGGAAATCTTCATCTTAACCTGGCAAATGTTTATTTTCTTTTAAACAATTATCCGCGGTCTCTGCATCATTTTAAGAAAACAAGTGAATATAAAACACGGTTCGAATCTCCCATACAGGAAGCCATGTATCATTATCACTTTGGGTATTGCTACTGGCACGATGGGAACCTTGAAAACGCAAGGCATGAGCTTAAAACATCATTGTTGATATACAGAAACCTTGCAGGGGATAATACGAGAAGATACAGCAGGGAAATTTACAATATTTACCGTTATTTTGCCCTGTTTGATATAACTGAAAAGAATTATGACAGGGCTGTTTCATGGTTGCGGCGAATTATGAATTTCGCGAAAAAAAATAATATTTCAATAGATGATGCACGATACCTGCAGAATATTGCATTTTGCCGTAACCAGCAGGGTAAGACTACCGAGGCTCTTTCCTACCTTGCCAGCGCGGAAAAATTATTGAAGGAATACCCTTCTGACACCAGGAGCTATCGATTACTGTGGCGCTTTTTTGGTGTTGTGCCACTTAAGTTTTATGATCTCGGGCCTGATGTTGCAGTGATTGGTGAAAGTAAGATTTTCTCAGAACTTGATACCTATACAAAGAAATTACTCAACATATCAATGCAGGAAGATATCCATTTTAATTCGGGAAAGTATGTCAGCGCCATTCGTCATTTAAAGAAGAAGCTGAAACTCCTGGAAGATGAAGATAACTCGGTAACACGTGAATCCACAATAAAAGTTATGAATAATACAGGCTATTGTTATTTCTTTACGGAAAATTTCAGTAAGGCTGAGAAGTATTTTCGAAAGGCATGGGAAATCGCAGACAGGAATAAAATGACAGAAATGGGGGGGAGATACGAGATTATAATGAATCTCGCCTACATGTATTCTTACATACTGGAAAACAAACCGGGTTACATGAACGAACCGGATGTGAAATTGAATAACCTTGTAGATGAGATCAGGAAGTACAGGGAAGAATATCGGGAAATGCGGTACAAGGCATTACTTGAAGAACTGGAAAGAAAGGCCTCCGCGAGAAACAGGGAAGTAACCAAAGAAGAAAAAGAGGAATTGGAAGAAGAGGTGGCAAAAGAAACAGGACGGCAATATTACAGGATTGATATACTTCTTGGTATGCTGAAATATTATCGGGCCGAATTGTTTCTTCGCAGGGAGATAGAGAAAAAACCGGGAGCACTGGAAGCCGCGTATACGGTATACAAGTCTAACCAGTTATTATATAATCAGTACCTTGAATCAATGGAAGATATATCACGGGCCCTGGACAGTCTGCCACACACCGCTTCTACACGGCTGGAAATCAAGCTCTTATTAAACAGGGCACAGTGTTACAGGAGATTGGGATTTCACCAGGAGGCATACGAGGATTATTTTTCTGCTGAGAAAAAAGCAGAGATGTACCAGTACAATGATCTGCGATGGCATGTGTATGGGCATACTGCGGCATTCCTGTCAATTCACGGCCCGGAGGTCGCACCTGAAAATTACAGGGAGAAAGCAGAGGAATACTATGCGCGAAGTCTTCTTGTTGTTGAAGAAATGCCGCTACGATACGCAGGAAAACGGGAGAAAGTGCTTGGAATATACAATGGATATATTGATCTTTTGCTTCAATCGAAAAAATGGCAAACCGCCTTCAATGTAGCGGAAAGAAAAACTTCTTTTAACAGGATTATACTTGTTGGCAGTGAATCCCCTGATTTGTACGATGAGACACATGACAGGATGTATCGCCAATACGGCTACCTGTTACAGGAGATAGTACACCTGGAAAACAAACTTTCATCTAAACTGGAAGAGGGTGCCGATCCTGATTCCTCGGAAATCAACGAGACCAGGAACTCTATTACGAAGAAAAAAAGAGCGATACACGATTTGTATTCACGTATGAAATCTTCCAGCCCATTGCTGCTCTCTTATATAAAAATTGAAGATGATAATAACGCCCGGAATATACGGCATGACAAAACGGTATTAAGATTCTATAATCATGACGGTAAAAAGGGGTGCTGGAAGATAAGAAATGGTGCTGTTGAGTTTGAGTATTATACATCATCACGGGAAGATTTCCTGGAGAAACAGTTAAAAGCTTATTCTGATCCCGTGATAATCGCAAGTGAAGACCTCTCTATGGGGGAGGATAACAATGACCTGAAAGGAGTACTGAGTAATTTTAATATTATACCTTCACTTGGCAGGTTGCCCTTGTATCAGAAGGCAAAGGGATACCCTGTAACATTCATTACTGCTGATAAAGAACCACTTACGCAGGCCATACTTTTGGATACACTGCTCCCTTCACCTGATTCTGATAAGGAAGAGCTGGAAAGATACAACCTGGTAATCGATTCTGATTCTTCAGGCTTCAATATTACGCCGGGTCACCTTTTTGCAAGTCGCTATCTCTATCCCATTGTTATAAAAAATACCGATTCAATCGATTATGAAGAGTTTCTGTTGATGATGGAATCTTCATTATACGCGCGGGTGCAGAAAATATATATTACCCTGAATGCAGATGATGATGATATAGTTCAATTGGCCCGGGATATTTCTGACAAAAAATTAAAAGAACCCGGGGACAGCAAAAGTTTCACTGGAAAGATGCTTGTTTCGGGTTTTGAAACGGGAGATGCTGAAAGAACCGACCGGTATACCAAAAAACAGGCAGAAAGAGAATGGAACACACATGAACAATCATTAAAAAAGGGTGATTATGATTCAGCAAGGAATCACCTGCACAGGTGGTACGGGTACTCAGCCGGGGAGGATAATTCTCATCCCATATATCATTTCCAACTCGCAGAGATATATCTTCATGAGGGTAAAACTGAAAAGGCAATTTCTGAAATTAACAGTTCACTGGAGAAATCAAAAGATACAGAAATTGAGAAAAGGATTTTTTCGTTTAAGATTTATATTCTGTTGTATTCAGGTCGTGTACAACAGGCCCGGGAATTAATGTCCGAATTAGATTATAATACAGGGGCAGAAGAAAGTGTGGATGTTCTTGTATACAGATATATACTCAGTATCATTCAGGATGGGGGCATCAATTCAGAGCTGTCTATTTATGAAACCGGGCTAAAAAATTATCTGAACCGTGACAGGCTGGCAATACTGGCAGCTCAATACCTTTCAGTGTATGGAAATACTGAAAATGCTGTTTCAATAATGGAAAAATGGAAACCATCTTATATTCTACCCTCGAGGGAATATATCAGGGCCTATTTTTTGGGTAAAAACATTAAGGGGGAAAGCAGCAGGGAATCGGTACAAACATTGATGTCGTTAGTCACAAGCAGCGCATCCATTGAACAGCTGGAAGAAAAAGCCCGCAGCCTGCTCACGCGTGACAGCTCTGCGAAATTGACAGACCTCCTTGTATTGGAATTAATGCATCAGGTATATGAAGACAGGGACATCCCGGCAAGGAGTGACAGTATTCTTTCATCAATCAACCTGGAGTCAATAGTATCCCGGGCAGTATGGGTTGATAGTATATTATATTTACGAAAAATGACCAAAACGATGGACAGTCATGGAGAATATGATAAGGCACTGCGTTATGTGAATCTCTGGGAAAATGTCATTGACGATCAATCAGCCCGTTCACTTCTATATTATCCGCAGTTTCAAAAAGCAGATATTCTTTCTAAGAGCAAACAATTTGGAGAATCTTATACTATATGTAAAAAAATTCTGACAGACATGTCTCCGGTATTTCCCATTTATCCCCATGTGCAGTTGCTTCAACTGGAAAATGAAATACAGGGTAAGCGTATTCAAGACGCGAAAAAAAGGTGGGAGAGCATATCATCGTTTATTTTTTCTAAACATGAATACATCTACAAGTTATTAAAAGTACGTATTGATTTCATGGAAATAGTCGAGAAAGGAAGGACAACAGACAGGGAGCTTGAAAATATTGAAAAAACAGTCAGGGAAGCCCTGGCATCTATTGATGATAACCGCAACCTGGTTTCATATCCACTCAGGATGGATATAGTGAAAAGCAGTCTTAATGTTATGATGTCTTTTCGGATGAGCAGGGGTAACTACATTGAAGCGTTGTATTACGCGGAGGTTATTAAGCTACTGGAAATTCGATCCGCCATGTCGCTGGATAAATATAATGATAATTCGAGTGAAGATAGTATCAACCGGTTTAAAAATTTAACTGGCGTCTCTGATGGGGAGGAACTTATATCCTTAGTTCGAAAAAATCCTTCGTTATTATACTCATCAATTGTGAATATGATCCCTGTACGGGAGTACCAGGCTGTTATACCTGATGATACTGTAGTGATGTACATGGTAAGAAATCACGATGATATTTTCTTCTGGGCAATTGGAAAGGGTTCTGTGAATCCTGGAAGAATAAAGGGGGGCTTTTCCAGTATAAAATCCTGGCTGCAGGAATACAGGGATGCTGCTGCTTTACTTGAACCGGTTACCGGTTTTTCCACAAGACTGCAGGCAATCTTGTCCCCCCTTGCCGGGTATTTTAAAAAACAAAAAAAGGTATTGTTCGTAGTTGATAATGATCTGATCTCTGTGCCATTTGAAATAATGGGAGAAAGGAATATGCTGGCAGAAACCCATTCTGTATATTACAGCAGTTCAATTCTCTCAAGCTTTATACCATCAGGAAATGATGTTAACAATGTTACCCTTGCTGGAAACCCTGAACGCAGTATTGCTACCAGTCTGCAGAATGTTGCTATTAAGGAGTCCGGTATAAAGTATATGACTGGTGAAGTTAAACCGGGTAAGGCGGTACATATCTATTCTTCCCTGCGATATAACCCGGTTAGCAGGCAGTGTATTTCGGATGACCGGAAATTAGCAGGATACTTTGATGAAAATCCATATCTATATTTATCATCAGTGGAATCTCCCGGCTCAAATCTTGATAATGTTCTGGTCAATGCCGCAGTCACAAATGGTTGCAAAAATATTGTCATAGATAATTTGTCAGTAAAAGATGTGAACGTGGCAGTATTCGCAAATACGTTATATAGTCACATTCACAAGGGTATACCGGTAGACAGGGCATTTTCGCTTGCTAAAACAGCAGTTATCGAAGATAAAAGGTACAAACATCCTTCTTTCTGGGAAGGTCTTCGGTTATATGTAAGGCCGTCGGATATTCATAATGAAGAGTAAATAATTATAATGGCCGGGGATGTAAAAAAAGGAAATATAATTGTCATTGATGATGATGACATGGTAAATGAAGTGCTCAGCTTTATACTGAAAGAGGAGTACGACGTACTCACTTTTTTTAACGCCGAGGACGCATTGAATAATGGGAAGATTTCAAAGGCTGATGCTATTATAACCGATGTTAATCTTCCCGGCATGAACGGTATTGATTTTCTGCGACAGGTGTACCAGGTTGATTCAAACATTCCTGTGATAGTAATAACCGCGTATAATGATATCGACATAGCGATATCAGCACTGAAAAACGGCGCGTTTGATTTTATTCTGAAACCGTTTAAAAATGACCAGATTCTGCTTTCGGTACAAAAGGCTATTGAGCGTCACGATCTTCTGCGGAAAAATATTGAGCTGATGAACGAACTCAAATCAAAGAATAGAGAACTGGAACTTCTCAACAGGAAAATACAGCAAAGAAATGTAGAAATTGAAAACGAACTGGATATTGCAGGTAACCTGCAGCAATGCCTGTTCCCCGTGGAATTTCCTGACATGGATGATTTTTCTTTTGAATTACGGTATCAACCGGTTGAGAAGATAAGTGGAGATTTCTTTGATTTTCTTTTTTTTGATAAAAACCATTTCGCGTTGATCTTCGCGGACGTATCAGGGCATGGTGTTCCTGCCGCCTTGTATTCTGCAATGGTGAAAACCGGAATATCAACAATCGGGTGCCCGGAAATTTCTCCGGCGGATTTTATGATGCAGTTAAATCTCTTTCTCATTGGCTCACAGAAGACTATGAGTTATAATTATGCCACGGTTTTTTATGCACTATTTGATCTGGAAAAAGGTACTATACAATATTGTAACGCGGGATTGCCCTCGCCGGCACACATACGCGAAGGACAGGAAATGCAGTTACTGGAAACAACCGGTCCCTTTGTGGGTATTTTCGAAACATCAGAGTATTTCCAAAAGGAAATCCAGATTCAAAGGGGTGACTCCATACTGTTTTTTACAGACGGTGCATTTGAATGTCCTGACAGGCGGGACAGGGTAATGGGACAGCAGCAGTTTATAAATAAGATCAGGGAATACAGCCATTTGAATATACACGAACTTGTGACCGCCATGTATGAAGTGATACAGGAATATTGCGGTCCGGGCAGGTTCGTTGATGATGTGACAATACTGGGTGTCCATTATAAGATAAATGAATCTTGATATATGTCAGGGATAAACCGTTTTTTACTGGAGGGTTTTATGAAAGTTTCGAAAAATGTTTCACATGTTCTTTTTGCCTGTTTCGTGGGGTTGTTCAGCATTCTGGCGATTTCTCAACCCGGTTACGCGCTGCAGGTGGGCTTTCTCGTAGGAGATGTATATGTTACCCGGGACGGGGCAACCAGGACGGCATCTATGGGATTACAACTTCAAAAAGATGATATTGTGAAAACAGCAAAAGGTGGCATGGCAGAGCTGAATTTTAAAGACGGCAGTGTGTTGACTGTAAAGGAAAGCAGCAAGATTAGAATAGTAACGGTACATGGCGGAGAACAGGATTCATTTTCAGTTATGGCCGGTATCGTAAAGGCGCGGTTCTCCAAATTGAAAAAAGGGTCTCACAGGAAAATATATACTCCTACTACGGTATGCGGGATCAGGGGTACGGAATTCGAGATTGCCGTGAGTGATAGTGTAGATTCGAAGGTGCATATGAAGGAAGGGGTCGTCGACCTGCAAAATCAATATGGCAAATCGAAGGTTAAAGGCACTGACCAGGCGAAGATTCCAGTGGCCGGTAAGCCTGAAATGATTGAGGATGATAGTACTATTGACAAATGGAAAGAGAATAAAGATAAAGATTTCTCCGAGAATCCGTCAGCAGGTGCTGAACGATTGACAAGGCATCTTGATGTAATGAAAGAGCGCGCGGACAACAATTCAGAATCAATATCTGAAATGAAGAATACACTACCCGGGGATAGCGCCGACGAAGATGAAAAAGACCTTGAAAAAATCAGCCAGGTCATTTCCACGGAGGCTGTCGTTGAAGACGACATGTTCATGAACCAGGCGGCTTCGGGTGCCATTGACCACATACTTGAGAATTTTGACAGGGAAAAAAAAGATATATATGATAATTTTTTGAAAATAAAAAAAGAGTCTAACAAAGTACTGGAGCAGCAGGAGAAAAATTACCAGGCCATACAGGCCGTAAAGGAAGCGTATAAAAAAGCATATGGCGAGATCATGGATTCACATCAGGAATACATGGACTCCATTAAAAATAATATCGATAAAGACAGTGTGAAACCACGTCTTGAATGAGGGTACATGCCGTTTGTAAACATCAAGCTTGCGGGAAAGATTTCTAAAGAGCAGAAACAGGAACTGGCAAGGAAAGTGACAGAGGCCTTGCAGGATGTGGCCGGGAAAAAACCCGCCTCTACATATATTGTATTTGAAGAGGTGGAAAGAGAAGACTGGGCGGTGGGCGGTACCCTGCTATCAGATAAGTAGCGGTATCGGCTACATGCGGAAGTATTAGTTTTCTTCGTGAGTTTGCCAGAGAAAATTTCTACCTGCCCGCACACCCTGCTCAAACCCTTCCATTATCCGCCTGGGGTCTTTGCTGAGTCGATCAACGTTGAAGTCATCGGGGGGATAGATGATATCAATCCCGGTGTGCACATGTTCAAGTTCGTCGATAATCCTGTTATACATCATGAACCGGTTTTCCATTGCCTGAACAAGAAAACGATGCTTTTTCTCGCGGTAATATGATTCGTAAATAGTACGGATCCAGAAAGACTCCTCCTTTTTTCTGTAGCCCTTTTTTCTTGTTAAGACCACCAGTATCTCGTCTTCACTATACCCCATATCAAGTGCTTTTTTATAGGGAACAGGGTCAAGCAGTCCACCATCAAGAAATTCGTAATCGCCATAATGTACAAATCCCCGGTAAAGTACGGGAATAGCGGCAGTAGCTTTTAATGCCACAAGGAGGTCATCCTTTTTCGAATTGAGGTATATGGTTTCAGGTGGATTGTGCTCGCTGCAATGGGTCGCGGTGATTATTACCGGTGTGGACCGCTTGAGGTACTTGATATTAAGAGGGTCCTGACCCTGGATAATTGTTTCAACCATCCAGTCAAGGTTGAGTATATGCCGCTCAACTCTCAGTATATTTGAAAGCTGAATGAAATTTCCGCTGAGAAGCTCAGAAAAAAACGCGTCCCTGGCTATATAAATTTGCCTGGCAGCGTAGGCAACTCCTGTCAACGCACCGGCTGACGAGCCAAATATTTTTTTAAAAGGGAAATACCCCCTGTCGGCAAATGACTGCAGTACACCGGTCAGGAAAATACCTCTCATGCCGCCACCTTCAAGAACGAGTACTTTCTTTTTGGGAAAACCAGAGGTGGTTTTACCCTGAATGGTATTGCTGATAGATTGTAGAATTGACATGCGCAAAAATCCCGTAATTAGATTATTTATACTGTAATAAAATATTATTAGATAATAGATCTTTAAAAGATTACAAGTAAAATTATCAAAAATAAAAACCATTGTGAGGGGAGTGATTTAAATTCCGGGTTACATACATGTGACCAGTGATATAAGTATTAAATAAATTATCTGATTTGGCTACTCCCTCCCCCTTGATGGGGGAGGGCCGGGGTGGGGGTGAGTTGCGTATATGAAAAAAGATATTGTACATTTTTCAAGACAACTTCGCAGAAATCAAACAGATGTTGAAAAGCTGTTGTGGAAACATCTGAGATCCCGTCGATGAATGGTTAAACTCACAGGGATTTACAGTGATACGATACTGGAATAATGATGTCATGAATAATATTGATGGAGTGCTTGAACATCTGGTAGAAGTATGTGCAACACACCCTCCCCTAACCCACGTTCTCAGGATGAGGTTGGTGCCGATGTGCGACAGGACGTCGCAAAACGCGTCGGCCTCCCATTGAGGGAGGGGGATAAAGGAAATTTTCAGGTGCTGACATTTAATATA
>CAZAOK010000094.1:0-15609 GCA_964486725.1 uncultured Leptospiraceae bacterium | reverse complement strand
GGTGAGTTGTTGAATACTTTTTTTCATGATAGAACCATGTGATTATTTTATTTTTTAAAACTAATACATGTTATGGCCTGAATGCAATGTCTTTTATCGATGTCATATCGGGGTGGGCAACGTTCCCTGACCAGTCGTACCCGTTTTCTGAGTGGAAAATATAATTGGCGTCACCAGATACTTTGCAAATGGCAATGAACCTGCCATTACCGAAAATTATTTTATGGCCTGTTAAGCCAGCAGCAGCCGGGATACTAATGGGACCATTCCAGTCAAATCCTGTTTGAGATAAAAGAACTTCAGCATTTGATATTAGTGCAACAAAGCGTTTGTTTCCATACACAATACCTGTGATTTCTGAATCTAAGCCAATAACAAGGTTTTCTGACCATGCATGGGGATTCAGGGAAGAAAACATAGCGACTGTATCTGAGGCAGTATTCCGACCCCCGGCAATAAAAAGAGTATTCCCAAATACCACGTCAAATAAAGTGGTATCATCAATGTATCCTGTTTGCCAGTTGATACCGTCAGAAGAATAATAATATGTAATATCGGTAGTGTCGCCTTTGCCGCATGCAAAGAATATCCCATTCCCGTAACTGAGACCATCCAGCCTGCCATCGGCCTCAATTCCTACATGCCAGTTTATTCCATCATGTGAATAGATGATATGATATTCTTCTGCACCAACTTCTATGCTTGCTATGTATATCCCTTCCTGGTATTCGATCAACTCAAATTTACCAGTGACTCCAACTGCATTATACGGTTGCCAGGTAATTCCATCACGACTTTTACTTAAACTGTAATTATTACCTACTGCGAGAAAATACCCGTTCCCATATGTAATTGAATGCGCTCCAATATTCAGATCGCCACCTGATTGCCATTTAGAACCATCAGTAGAAAAGTAAGATCTTGAATTAGTAGTACTTTTATCAATAGCCACGAACAACGGGTCACCGCTGCCGCGGTACGAGTCCATGGCGTCTCCCTCTCCGTATATGCAACCGGTGAGTACCAGCAGGAGAGACAGGAGAAGGTAAACAGTTGTTTCCATGGATTACCAGATATGGATGTTATAGTAAAATTGAATACCAATTATTATACACTTGAAATACTGTCAAGGGTAAATTTAAAATGCATTGATCATATTTTTTTGCACCATGCAGACCTAAACATACTATTAAAGATGTGCATTATTATGTTGACATATGAAATGTTGTAAAGTATTTTTATGCGCAACGTACATTCGAATTAAGAAGAATAATCACAGGGGGATTGCATGAAAAAAACCGGAAAATTATTGATGATATTGTTTCTTGCGGCAGCGGTATCATTTGCTATGGCAGCACCGTCACAGGCTGAAGTGAATGACTCGGATCTTGGGCTTGAGCTGCGTGGAGCTCTTGGAGCGGGGCAGGTGTTGTGGGGATACGTGTATTACAGCAGTGAAACCGGTGATTTCGGTACAGGACCCGGCGGAACCATAAACCTGGCTGCATTGTTGAGCTATAAGTTTATTGGACTTGAAGCTAACATTCTTGCAGGTTCAACAGGCGACCTTGAATGGACTGATGAAGATGATTCCGGAAATGAAGTTGATTTTAAATCTAAGGGTTCGGGTTCATACTCTGTTTTAGACCTAAAACTGGGTCTCAACCTGTTCAGGGAACCCGGCGACATGGGACACACATTTATATATGGAGGCCTGAGATACTGGAGTACAAGCAGGGAACAGGATACACTTGAAGCAGACGGGAATAAAATTCCTGAATATAGTGGGGTCGATCTTGAAGGGAATGGAAGCGGCTGGATCGTCGGTTTCAGAGACCTCAGTACAATAGGTGCAAACGATGGTTTCGCAATAGCAATACAGACCGGTTTCTTCTTTGGTAAGGCACCGGTAGATACCTTTAAAGTTGATGGAGATGAGGAAGACCTTACTGTGAATGAGTCTGCAACCGTTGGTGGTGAGCTTGCCGGTGGTATCGCCCTTCAGAACCTTGGGTTCCTGGCACTTGCAGGATTCAGGGGTGAGGTAAACGCCACTACCTTTGAAGACAGTGTAGCAACCGGTGATGACGAGTCAGCCTTCGGTTTCGGTAACATCACCTTCTTCGTAGAAGCACAGCTGCAGTTCTAACGAATTGAAGTCGTAAACCAGTATACAAAAAGCCTGGCCGGTATTGAAACCGACCAGGCTTTTTCATGTATGCGTTGACAATCTTACCAAGTTGATATTAAAATATTCTCATCATGAAAAAAAATGAAACGCCTGAAATATCAATAAACGTCATCTACGACAATTACCGCCACCATAAAGACCTCGAACCTGGGTGGGGATTCTCATGTCTTGTAGATTTCAACGATACCCGCATACTCTTTGATACCGGTGCCGACGGTGACCTTCTTCTTGAGAACATGCAAAAACTGAAAATTGAACCAGGTTCAATAGATTCCATCTTCCTTTCCCACGAGGACTTCGACCATGCAGGCGGCGTATCTTCCATACTTTCTTTGAACAGCAACGTCACCGTGTATACCCCCCGGTCATTCAGTTCATCCTTTAAAAGTGAAATGCGGGAGGCGGGTGCTCATGTTCAGGAGATACATGAATTCACTGATTTGCAGAAAAACATGTATTCAACAGGAGAACTGGGAATTTCACAGCGTGAACAGGCGATGGTGCTGCGAACAAAGGGGGGATTGGTTATTATAACCGGCTGTGCTCATCCCGGAATTGTTCATATTGTACAAAGAGCTAAAGAAGAACTGAAGGATAATGTGCTCCTGGTGATGGGAGGATTTCACCTCATGGGTATGGACAATGACCGGGTAATGCAGATTATCAATACCTTCAGGTCAATTGGGGTAAAGTACGCAGGCCCATGCCATTGCACGGGGGAAATTCCCCGTGAGATGTTTCGTAAAGAAATGGGTAGCGGCTTTGTGGAGGTGGGCACCGGTGTAAAGATAATTATTGATCAGGGGTTCAACCTGTAACGAAATAAAATCAACTACTCACGATCATGTTCTTCCCCCTGCGCTTGGCTTCATAAATTCTTTCATCGGCAATATCGATAAGCCTGCCAAGTATATTATCGTCCTCGTGAATTTCGGACAGGTCACTGATGCCGGCGCTAAAGGTTATTTTAATACTCTTTCCACTATACTCAATGTTTGCATCGTTGATCTTCTTCAATGAATTCTGTAAAGATGAAAGGGAATCATCACGGTTCTTGTTCAAAAACAAAACAATGAATTCTTCACCACCGTAACGGCCGATTGTATCTCCATCGTCCAGGGACTCTTTCACGATTGTCGCAAAGTTACGAAGAACAAAGTCACCTGCCTGGTGACCATACGTATCGTTCACATTCTTGAAATCGTCAATATCAATTAAGGCCATCGAAAGAGGATAATTCGTATCCATGGCTTCATGGATACGCTTTATTGCATCCATGAAAAAGGCTTTTCTATTAAAGGTACCGGTCATTTCATCATACAAAAGTGCTTTCTGTAATTCCTTCTTTTGAATATTTCTTCGTATTACTGATTGGATACGTGCTTTCAGCTCGATATCATCAAAAGGTTTCTTGATATAATCCTCTACACCAAGTGAAAGACCGGCTTCGACGTCAATACTCGATGTCCTGGCGGTAAGGAATATTATAGGGATGTCATTGTTATCATCATTAGACATAAGTTCTTCAGCAAGCTGCAGCCCTGATTTTCCGGGAAGCATTATATCCATTAAAATGAGGTCAGGATGGAATGATTGTAATACTTTCCACATGCCTGTACCATCATGTACTGGTTGTATTATGCATGTATCCAAAGTCTTTCTGAGGTATTCCTGTATGCTGCGTGAATCTTCAACAATAAGTATTTTAGAATCATCCATATCGATACCATGTAAAGGTTATTCTTCTAATTTGTATTAAAAATAAATAATATATGATTTATCAATACCAGGCAAATCTTTTTTACTTTCACTGTAGTGAAGAAAAGAATTTGACCTTTAGTTAATATTACGTCTAAAATCATATTCATATTTCAAACATGGGAGGCCAGATGAACCCTGTCGAAAGCGAACGCTTAATAAACCGATTCCGGTTTATATTTGTCATATTCTTCATGGTATCAGGACTGGCTTCTTACAGGTCAGGTTCGGTACCGGCTGTATACCAGTCAATAATCGGCATTTCAATATTCTACTTTCTGCTCGCTATAGTGAATTACCTGTTCATTAAGCGAAACAATGTGCCAGCGCTGTTGATATATGTTTCTGTTACCTTTGAAGTATTGATGGTGTTCGCTGTAAAATATTCGTTTCATTTCGATCAGCACAATGGCTACGGCCTGGCCATCAAGGAGCCTGCCACATTTATAGTATACTTTATCATGGCAGTTATAACGGGCCTGAGGTTCAGAAAATGGCTTAACCTCTATTTCGGAGCACTGGCTATCAGCAGTTATATACTCCTCCTGTATCTGGGGATTGAATTTGGCAATATGAAATTCATAAATGAACCGGAACTCATATTTACTACCGGTGCACTGCGAATACCTACTGAACTTGCGAAAATACTGTTTCTTGCCGGTAACAGTTATTTTCTCTACCTGATGGCGTCATTTACAAACAGGAATGTGCATGAAATTGAAAGCGCAAGGCATACCGCATACAGGAACAACGAGAACATGTCGCAACTTTTAACCACGATAAAGGGTGTCATAGAACGATTTTCGGGTTCATCAGGAGAAATACTCAATAATTCATATGAGATTGATACCATGAACCGTATTCAGCAGGATTCAGTTAAGTCGGTTTCCGGTACAGTAGAGCGATTTACGGAAAGTGTTAGATTGAATACTGAACAGTCAGGAGGAATGGCTGACAGGCTGGATTCATTACACACTGAAGTTCTTGAAAAGAAAGCACTTGCCGAAGATATGAACCAGAACATGAACCGTATTTTCAGCCAGAGCATGGAAATAGAGAAAATATTGCAGGTAATAAACGATATCAGTTTTCAGACCAACCTTCTTGCCCTGAACGCATCAGTTGAAGCGGCAAGGGCGGGGGAAGCAGGCAGGGGTTTTGCTGTTGTGGCAAACGAAGTTCAGAGCCTTTCAAAGAAAACAGCTGAATCCGCAGGGTCTATAAAAGAAATTGTAAAACACAATGCCGAGTACGCTGACAGGGGAATGGACCTTGTTATGCAAATAACAGAGTTTTTTGCCGACCTTGTTACCCAGATGACAGAAATGGTAGCTACGATAGATAATATACGAAATGAATCTTCTGAACAGATGAAGGGTGTCGACGTAGTAAATAATTCGATGAAAGGTCTTCTGGATACCACCGCCAGGTTTGCCGAGGTTGTGGGTGTGCTCAGCGGAACCTGCGATGATATGAAAGAAAGTATCACCAGCCTGGAGAAACTTGTAAACACATTCAGCGAATACGAGACTTTAAACTGATCACAGAAATCCCTTAACCCCGGTCATTACCATCTCGGCAGCCATGGCCGCAAGGATCAAGCCTGTAATCTTACTGAGAATTGCCAATCCCTGCCGTTTCAAAATTTTCTCAAAATAGCTGCTCACAAAAAGCAGCAAACCTGTAAAAACTACCGCCGTTAACACCGCAAGCATGGCCACTATCAGGTGTGAAGTGGAGGCCATGTCGCCGCTCATAACCAGGAGAGCGCCGGTAGTTGCCGGGCCTATGGCAACTGGAATGGCAAGAGGTACCACCGCGACTTCTTCGTCCCCCTCCGTATTCTGTATTGTGCCGGTACCCTGAACAAGGCTTTTCGCGGAAAGAAAAAGCAGGATGCCGGTACCTATACGGAAAGAATTCAGCGTAATTCCGAAAATGCTGAATATCTGGTTTCCAATGAGTAAAAGTATCATACTTATGATGATTATTGCAAGGGTCACCTTCAAGGCTATACGTTTTCGGATAAGGTCGGGCATTGGGCCTGTCATAGAGAGAAAAGTTGACAAAAGGAAAAATGGAGTCAAAAGAAAGAAAAACTTAATTACTGTGTTCATGTAAAGATGCTGCATTATTATTCTCCGGTTCATAATATAAAATAATCACTGGATTTCTTCAATTTGATTTAGGCTGAAAATTATCAACAACATGTTTACTGCACGGATCTTTTTCCTTCCCGAACCATATAACCGAGTACTTTTTGTATATCCCTATGCCTAAAACTGACCATGGATGGAATTTCAATATTCCTTGATTGATCATCACCGTGTTGTAGTGAAATAACCACCGAAAAAAATACCCGCACACAGAATAGAAATAGCAATCAATCTATTATATCTATTTATTAAAAGACTTCCATTTTTCGCAGAATATATAATAATTATAGTAATTACTCAGCTGTCATGCTGAATAATCAAAATTATTCTAAAATGAATAATAATCCTGCATCTCCCCCCGCCTTCGGCGGGGGAGATGCTTAAATTCCTTCATTATAATGTAAATGATCAATATTTTAGTCATAGCTGAGTAGTCACTAATTATATTTATTGTTCAATCAGAATTTACATGGGAGTGATTTTAATTCCGGGTTACATACATGTGTTACCTATGTCCCCGGTCTATACAAATTATGGGGGGATATTGTGGGCCTCGTGGTGTACGGTCGCATGCCAAAGAGGAATGTGCCCTTCTTCATTCAAAATTGACATTGAAATTCATATTATTAACCGATATTTAATTCATCTCCAATTTATGTGATCAGTATAAATATGCATTATACTTGACATTGGATCACATTAAAGGAACTATTAATTCTTGTAAGTATAAGCGTAACGAGCCATTAATCTGTGTAAATTTAAATAAATCGGATATACGTCATGAAAAGAATAATTATTATCTCAAGTGTTTTTGTCTTTCTGGTAATTGCTGGTTTCTCAGCTTATTTCCTGATTACTGATTATATACTGGTACGGTCTCCCATGCTGGTACAGGTAAATCCGAAAATAACTTTTATTACCGGTGATGCCATGTTTCGCGAAAATACTGAACAGGAATGGCAAATGGCAATTGTTGGTCAAAGCCTGGATGATGGATACCAGGTAAAAACTGAACCCGACGCCCGTATGGATATTCGATTCCATGAAAATACCGCTATCAGGCTTAATGAAAGCACACAAATGACTATCGACTACCTTTCAATACGCAAAATGGTGCTCAATGTTGAAAATGGAAAGATGTATGGAAAATTTGACAAGCTTTTCAAAAATCATGAACTCACCGTAAAAACACCAACCGCGATTGCTGCAATAAGGGGAACCGAACTTGGTTTTGATGTAATGGAAGAATTGCCCCGGCAGGAAAAAAACAAGTCGAAGAAAGATAAAACAGATCAGGAAGCTGTATCCATACCTGAAATAAAAACAATGGTATATTCACTTTCCGGAATAACCGAGGTATCAAATCCTTACTTTAAAGACAAAAAAGTGCTGCTTTCGTTTAGAAATAAACTACTTGTTGATGAAAACGAGTACCCATCCAATCCCGAAGAACTCAATGAAGATGAGATTCTTGATCTTCGCGCGTTGTTAAACTCAATACATTACGACGAAGTTTTGCTTATTACCGATAAGATTACTTTCAGCGTGGGAAGCGCTGAGATTCTGCCTTCTTCATATCCGGAGCTTGATAAGATTACCGAGATATTGAAAAAAAAGAATGTTGATGTTCGAATAGAAGGACACACCGACAGCCAGGGTGATGCCGCATTCAACCAGGCGCTCTCAGAGAAAAGGGCAGCATCCATAAAACAGTATTTCGTGAAAAAGGGACTGGAAGCCGAACGATTTGAAACAACGGGTTTTGGTGAAACCAAACCCATTGCCAGTAACAAGACGAAAGAAGGTATGGCAGAAAACAGGCGGGTTGAATTTCTTATAATCGAATAATGTTCATCATCTTTAATGCGTGACCGTACCTGAAAATACATTAATCACTGCAATCCCTGTAAGGATCAGCACAATGCCGATAATGGCAGGTATATCGAGCATCTCTCGATAAATAATATAGCCGAATATTGCTATCAGCACGATTCCCAGCCCCGACCAGATTGCATAGGCCACCCCGATGGTAAGTGTTTTTAATGAAAGGGTAAGAAAGTAAAATGCTGCCAGGTAGCCCGTGATTACCACCAGTGTTGGTGTCAGCCTGGTAAACTCCCGGGTTGCCTTCAGCGAAGAAGTCGCAACAACTTCACAGATTACCGCTATTGTCAGGTATATATATGCCATGTATTATAATTCTCCACTATGATGTACTTTACGTTACCTGGTAGATTCATTCATTTCTTTAATAACATCGGCTGATTTCTTTAAGTTCTCAATTTCTTCTTCCGACATTCGCAGAGGTAATACCTGCCTGAAACCCTTACGGTTTATGATGGATGGGATACTCAGGCAAACGTCACTGATTCCGTAATAATCTTCAAGCAGTACTGATACCGGTAACACAGCGTTCTCATCCCTTAAAATTGCCCTGACGATACGTACTATTGCAAGTCCAATGGCATAGTATGTAGATCCCTTGGCATCAATTATCTGGTAGGCGGCGTTTTTCACGTTCTCGAATATCTGGTTGAGCTCAACCTTGCTATCGCATGACTTCAGGCATACCGGGCAGTAATCATGAATTGGGACACCGGCAATATTGGTGCTGCTCCAGAGGGGTACTTCACTGTCACCATGTTCACCGATGATATACGCATGCACGTTACGAGGATCAATCTCGCAGTGCTGGCTCAGAAGATACCTGAAACGGGATGAGTCAAGCACCGTTCCTGAGCCGAATACCCTTGATGGTGGCAAACCGGTATATCTTATTGTAAAACAGGTCAGTATATCAACGGGATTTGTCACAACCAGTATGATTGCATCTTCCTTAAGATAGGGTGTAACACTGTTCAGTATGCTTTTGAAAATATTCGTGTTATTCTGCACCAGGTCAAGCCGTGTCTGTCCGGGGTCCTGGTTTGCACCTGCTGTAATCACGATTACGTCCGCACCCGCGCATTCGCTGTAATCACCAGCGTATATCCTGGCAGGATCGGTAAAGCTCAAACCATGATTAAGATCCATGGCTTCCCCCTGTGCGCGTTTCTCATTCTTATCAATGAGCACCATTTCGTGAACCAGCCCGCTGATCATGAGGGCATATGCAAAAGATGAACCAACCTGACCAGCTCCTATAATGGCTATCTTGTTTCGGTAATGCTGCATTGTTTCTCCTCCGTAGAATAGATATGATATTGGGTATTATTATACAGTATTTCATAGATGACATCAACAATAAGGATGTTTATCAAATATACTGATTTTTATTCATTTCACGGTAATTATAATTTTTAATCATGACAACTGAGTAGTTACAATTTTCCAGTATAAAACTTTGATGGCAGGTAAGAACAAATTATCGGCAGAAAATATAAACGCTCCCCGTTTGGGGAGCGTAAAGCAAGTATCATAATGCTATAAGAGGGTTGCAGATCAAAGAGTAGGCACGTTCTGAACACCACGCCGTTTCTTCTCTTCGAGTTGCTTCTTCTCTTGTTCTACGCGGGCCTTTTCTTCGGCTTCTTTCTCAGCCTTCAGCCGTGCAGCTTCACGGGCAGCGTAGCGCTTTTTCTCCAGTTTTGCCTGTTTTTGTGCCTCTTTGTCCATCTCTTCTTTTTTGTCGTCTTTTGTTTCTTCTTTTTTCTTCTCTAACGTTTTTGTAACTTTTTCAAGTTCTTTTGTTATGTCATTAACTTCTACAACTTTCTTCGCATCTTTACCAGGTTCCTCTTTCGTTACTTCTTCGTCAACAACCGGTTTCTCAGGTGCTTTAAGTGTTTTGAGGTCGTTAGAAATAGTTTCAAGCTGCTGCGGTTCAATTTCCTTAACTGCAATCTTCTCTTTTTTCTCAACGATCACTTCCACATCTTTTTCTTCAAGTTCAACAGCATTACCCTCTGCAACCTGTTCTTCGGCTTCTTCGACTACTTTTCCTTCTTTAACAGGGTTGACAGAAACAGTACCTGACAACACATCAATTCTGCCTTTTTTCTTTTCATTGGAAACCATGAAAGAAGTTCCACGTACAGATGCCACACAGGTATCAGACTGAACCTTGTACATTGATCCCTTGGATAGCTTGGGAACTATTGAATACAGGCTTCCTTTCTCAACCGTAAGGTTTACATTTTCAGTTTCAGCTTTCTGCGCCAGAAGTTTTATTGAAAACTGTGAGTTTTCTTTAACCCTCACAATTCCCGCATTTCCATAACTGATGTCAGCAAGGGACATTTCGCCGGTTGCAATCGTATCTCCTTCTTGCAGTGAGTCTCCATTTACGGCATCGCGGGTGCTGTCTTTGCTGGATATTGTCACTTCACCAACAACTGAGTATACTGTGAACAAAGAGCCTGTCTTTTGTTCCTGTTGCTTATTACAGGATAGAAAACTGGAGGCAATGGTTATCGCTGTAATAATTAAGATTAAACGTTTCATGATAGTACCCCTCAAGGATTTATCCCTTTATTATTGGATAGCAGGAAATCTGTTTTGTCTATATACAATCGGTCTAATATATTCTCGTTATTACAAACTGCAATCATTTTTTATACCAGTTAGAATGAGAAAAGTGTAAATTTATTCAAAAAAATTACATTTAGTTCATTCCTGAATGTTGGGAAAAACTATCATAAAACTGAACGGGGGTCTCACAGCAGCATTATTGTTAAGCATCATCCCTTCAAACCGTTACAGTGAAGGGACAATTACAAAGAGGGTTACTTTTAATTTGACTTGCCTGTTTGTGAAAAATATATAATGAACAATACAACAGGTATAGTAAGGGCCGCAAGAAGTAATGTCTGCTGGTGAATAATTGATGGTTGGAGGGCAACGGCCATTGCAATACCGGCAAGGGCGCCTCCAAGGTGAGCCTCGTGGCCGATGTTTCCCGCACCACGTCCTATACCGTAAATTGATATCAGTATAAATAATATGGCAAATAACCATGAAGGAATGGGAACAGGTATGGGAAAGACAAATACGCTGCCTCCAGGCAGCATAAATATTGACGCGAATATGACTCCGCTTACCGCTCCGGAGGCGCCTACCGCACGGTATTCAGGATTTTTATTATTAAGAAGCAAGGCCAGAATGTTGCCTGCAACTCCGCTGGCAATGGTGATGAGCAAGACGTTTGCGTATCCAAACTGCATTTCCATGTACAGGGCAAACGAATAGAAGCTGAACATGTTGAACACCAGGTGGGGGGTATTCACATGCAAAAACATTGAGCTAATAATTCTATAGACCTGTCCATCTGATTGAATTGGGCGAACATGAAAGGACAGGGAATTGAAAAGTTCCTGATCACGGAATGTGATGATGGTTATGAGAACCGTGATGACCACAAAAATGTACGTAAACACAGCCATTCTGTTCTTCCCCTTAATTTACAGGTTTAACGCGCGGCACGCTTTCTGTCTGTGCGATCAAGTATCTTCTTTCTCATTCTCATGCTCTTAGGTGTTACTTCAAGTAATTCGTCATGACTGATATATTCAAGAGCCTGTTCCAGGCTGAAGTCTCTGGGTGTGGTTAACCGCACGGCATCATCTGATCCGGATGCCCGGACGTTTGACAGCTTCTTTGTTCTGCATACATTCACAAGCATGTCTCCTTCACGGTTGTTCTCTCCCACGATCATGCCTTCATACACATGAACACCGGGCCCGATAAACAGTTCACCCCTTTCCTGAAGCGTATTAAGCGCGTATGCGACAGATGTACCTGTTTCCATCTGTACCAGTACGCCGCGATTACGTGATGGTATCTCACCCTTGTGATACTCGTATTCATAGAAGCTGTGGTTCAGAATTCCCGTCCCCCTGGTTTCTGTTAAGAATTCGTTTCTGAAACCGATGAGGCCGCGGGCAGGCACCTTGAATTCAAGCCTGGTATATCCATCTGTTCCGGGAATCATGTTTATCATTTCACCTTTACGTATGCCGAGTTTCTCGATAACAACGCCAACATACTCGTCGGCAACGTCTATCATGGCAAGCTCTACAGGTTCTGTTCGTTTGCCATTGAGTTCACGGAAAATAACTTCGGGCCTTGAAACCTGGAACTCGAATCCCTCACGCCGCATATTTTCAATAAGAATTGCAAGTTGTAATTCACCACGTCCTTTCACGCTGAAGGCTTCGGCCATTTCTGTTTTCTCAATAACAAGACTTATGTTGGTCTGTGTTTCACGTTCGAGGCGTTCCCATAGCTTTGTTGAAGTTACATGGGATCCTTCCTTACCAAGAAAAGGTGAATTGTTGGACATGAATGTCATGGACAGGGTAGGTTCATCAATGGATATCAGCGGCAGCGGTTCGGGTTTTTCCCTGTCCGCCACGGTCTCGCCAACATCTATCAGTTCCATGCCGGCAAGTGACACGATATCACCTGCCAGGGCACGCTGTGTTTCAACTTTTTTCAGGCCTTCATACGTAAACACCTTTGCGATACGGTAGGGTACACGTTCTCCGTTTCGCTTCAATAACATTACGTCATCGCCGATTGCAACGGTACCGTTGTGGATCTTTCCAGTACCCATTTTTCCAAGGTAATTATCGTATTCAATGGCTGAAGCCAGGAACTGAAATGGTTTTTCCGGATCACCGGCTGAATCATCAACATGTGAAAGGATTGTTTCAAGCAGCGGTATTATATCATTATTTTCATCATCCGGATTATAACGGGCCAGTCCATTCTTGGCCGAGGCATATACCGCGGGAAAATCCAGCTGATAGTCAGTGGCATTTAACTGTATAAACAGGTCGAAAATCATGTCAAGTACTTCGATGGGCCTGCTGTTGGGGCGGTCAATCTTGTTTATGACCACTATCGGCCGGTGCCCAAGTTCAAGTGATTTCTTTAACACGTACTTTGTCTGCGGCATGGGGCCTTCGAAGGCATCAACCAGCAACAGTACTGAGTCTACCATTTTCATTATTCGCTGCACCTCGCCGCCGAAATCCGCGTGGCCCGGGGTATCGATAATATTTATCTTGGTATCCTTGTACGTAAGTGACGCGTTCTTGGAAAAAATGGTGATCCCTTTTTCACGTTCAAGGTCATTTGAATCCATGATCCGTTCATCTACTTTCTGGTTTTCCCTGAATACACCGGTCTGCTTCAACATCTGGTCAACAAGGGTTGTCTTTCCATGATCAACGTGCGCGATAATTGCTATGTTCTTGATACTTTTCATGTGTGTTTATTCCTCGAGTGTAAGTCTACCTCATCCTGTCTGTAGTATACAACAGGCCTGTATAAGACTGTATAGTTTTGTGTTTTTTATAAAAAAGGTGTTAATAATGCATACTATTCCATGTAAGGGTGTTAATTAAGTGTATCTCGCAATGTATTTTCTTTCTATAATTAAATTGTTAATAAAAAAGAAAAGGTAACTACTCAGCTGTCATGCTGAATAATTACAAATTATGCTAAAATGAATAATAATCCTGCATCTTCCCCCGCCGAAGGCGGGGGAAGATGCTCAAATTCCTTTTCATTATGAAGTAAATAATCAATATTTTAGTCATAGCTGAGTAGTTACAAGTAAAGAATACCACAGAGACACTGAGCACAAAGAGAAATAAATATATTATACTCTGTGTGCTCTAAGATTCTGTGTTTAATATAATAGGAATTAAGTAATTTCAGCCACGATCCTGTCAACATGTATTTCGGTTGTATTCAGGAAAGGTATACCAATGGCGGTACCGTCTTCGGGGAAGAGTATGAGGGGTAGCTCGGTGCAGCCGAGTATGATGCTGTCAATGCCGTCGTCCATTTTCATCCGTTTTATAATGCGTATTAATTCTTTTTTAGTTTCTGATTTGATGTCGGCAAACACAAGCTCTGAGAAGATCTTATCATGGATGAAATCCCGTTCTGTTTCAGCAGGTATGGAAATATCAAGGGTACCCTGCGTAAATACATCCTGGTAAAATCCACCTGTCATGGTAAAACGGGTACCCAGAAGTCCCGGCTTCTTCAGGCCCCGTTTTCTTACCTCGTCACGTGTTGCATCTACTATGCTTATCATGGGAATAGAAGCTTCTTCTGCCAGCCTGTCAAATACCACGTGAGGTGTATTTGAGGCGAGAAGGGCGAAATCCGCACCAGCGGCAGTCAGTGAGTTAACTGCAGAACCAAGGTAAGTAACAAGGCCTTCCTTGTCATTTTTACTGAGATACCCGATCATCCGGGTCATATCGATACTGTGTATGAGTATTTCCGGATAACTGCCGTCGGTTATAGTATCCCTGTATTTTTTATTAATCAGGTGATAATACTCAACGGTGGCCTCGGGCCCGATACCGCCGATAATACCTGGTTTTTTCATGATAATATACTATTCCTTCGCAATGTAATGCTGACTATCTTTCATTTCACATAAGGTCAGACAAAAACATAACTGCTCACCCATCACTCATCACTTTTCACTCAACCCTATATCTCAAATCCATACAGTGCAGAGAATGTGATACCATAGAAATTATCGGTGTTTCCGTCAAGGTCTCTTTCATCTTTCTGGTTCAGCTGTTTGTAACGGAGATGCTGGTACCGTCCGCCGATTGCCAGTGTTACAGACGCGGGGGCAATGTAATAGGCAATGGAGGCGGTGGTGTTTGCACCCCAGGTGAGGAAGTCTATGTTGTAGTCGATGTCTGGTGAGAATGTCGTGTCGTCATTACGGGTGGTTGTCCTGTCCAGATTGTTCCACATTAATATAGCAGAAACGTTTGCAAGAAGGAAAAAATTATCGTATAGTCTTTGGGTTATTCCAATACCAGCCCCTGAACCAATGCCGTTCCCGGTTTCATCATAATCAACTATATGCTGATCTAACAGAGTACCTATCATATCATAATTTTCAACTTTTCTTTCTTCATTTATTGCATAACGCTGGAACTTAATACCGAAATAGAATTTGAAAATATCTGTTATTTTACGTGATGCCATGACATCGCTTTCCATCTTGTCAATTGAAATGGAAGATAATTCTTTATATTCAAATCCCCCTGCGCTGAAGTAAGAAGCTGTTGAATCTGCATCATATTTACCGTACATGAAACTTGCTGATATTGACCATAGAGGATTTAACGTGAATGACAAAGCCGGACCTGCTAAAAAAGAAGGATCCATAGAGAAAGATGGATCATCAGTTGAATAGTTATCAGGATTGTCAACCGCATCACCCTTAAACGCGTTCTCCCACATGGGATCCCACCATGCGTACCATACCGAAGCACCTGCGTTCATGTGTATGGCGAAAATGTTGGAACTTGCTGATATTAACAGTAGTATTGTCATTATCAGCATAAATATCTTTTTACAATACATAACAATACCTCGAAATTATAATTTGATATAACCTGGAAATTATATGTTTTGTTATTATGTATGTCAATGAAAACTATAATTAGTATTAATACGGATAACTGGGAGTGATTTAAATTCCGGGTTACATTCATGTGACCCATGATATAATCAGTC
>CAZAOK010000093.1:0-15768 GCA_964486725.1 uncultured Leptospiraceae bacterium | reverse complement strand
GGATGTATACTTTTCATGAGTTTGTTACCATGCGGCATCTTCATAAATACTTCAAGAATTCTTTACATTCATTCAATATTATTAAAAAAAATTTTGCGCGGGAGCCACATGCGGGGGCAACAATTTACATTTTCTTCATATTTGCTTCAGCAAAATACAACATGCAGGTGGTTAATTACTGATAAAGAAAATGTATAGAAGAAGTGAGTGTTAACGATGAAAAGAGAAATGAAGTTTGATCAGAAATTCCGCAAAGAGATACTCAGGGAACTTGATTCATTCCTGAGTCAACAGGAAAATCGATTCCCCGAAGAAGACATCCTCAGGGTTGACCTGCACTGTCATGATCATAACAGTGATGAGCCCGACGAGTTAATGGGCAGAATTTTAAATCTTCCTGAGACCTGGCAAAAAAGTGAAGACCTTGTGAAGGTGTTGGCAAGTCATGGTTGTGACACCTTTACCGTCACAAATCACAATAATGCCCGCTCCTGTTATGAATTACGGGAGATGGGGGTGGACGTGATGACCGGGGCGGAATTTAGCTGTACCGTGCCTGATTACCAGGTTGGCATACATGTGCTTGCCTACGGGTTCACCCCGGCACAGGAGAAAGACCTCTATAAATTGCGGTCTGATATATACAAGTTTCAAAAGTATACCCGTGAAAATGATATTCCTACCATCTGGGCGCATCCCCTCTATCATTATAAGGGCAAGGGTATGCCTTCCATGGAATTTTTTGAGAAGATGGCACTTGTCTTTGAGCGATTTGAGGTTATCAACGGCCAGCGTGATACCTGGCAGAATATGCTAGTTAAGGTCTGGGTAGAGAGCCTCACTCCAGGCAGGATAGACGAATTGTCTGAAAAGTTCAAGGTACCGCCAGACAGGTATTGCCGTGATCCCTATAAAAAATCAATGGCGGGTGGTTCTGACAGCCATATGGGTATATTCGCGGGGCTGACAGGTACGCAACTTTATGTACCTGATCTGAAAGAAAAACTGAAAATAATGAGCCGTTCCAAACTTGCCCTTGAAGCCATAAAGAATGGTGATATGGCGCCATTTGGATCACATAATGATAGTGAAAAGATGACTGTTACTTTTCTGGATTACTTTTGCCAGGTGCCCACCCATCTTAAAGATCCGGGTTTGTTACGAATGTTGCTGCACAAGGGTGAGGCGGTACAGAAACTCTGGGCTTTCGGCATCGTAAATGGATTTGCAGAAATAACACGTCACAAGATCACCATGAAATTTCTGAAGCTTTTTCATGAATGTTTTACCGGTAATGTTCCGGGGCTTAAGACACGCATGTTGGTGCCCAGGCATTACAGGCCTGTGTTCAGGGAAGCCATACGGATGGCTGAAACAAGGCGTGATGATCCACATCGTACGGTAGAGACTTTTGATAATTCAATATTCAAGATATATTCTCACCTGGCCGAATTGCTGGTTACACGAATAACTGATAAACTGGAAAAGTTAAGCCGGGAAAATGATTTAGAAAATATCAATTTAAACGAGGTAATTGAACATCTCGAACTTCCCGGCATACTGAGAACATACATGGATTCGTCTTCCAGTAAATCAGGCAACGGTGTGACTTCAGTGCAGCTCTCAGAGTTTCTTGACGGGTTGCCTTTTCCCAGTCTTGCCTCATCTGTTATCGTGGGTGCCTCATACGCAAGCGCAAAGGTGTTGTATAATAACAGGCCACTGTTAAACAGTTTCGCCGATCACCTTGGTAAATTACGTCATCCTCAAAGGACATTATGGCTTACAGATACACTGGAGGATGGTAACGGGGTTGCCATGGTGTTGCGTTCAATGCTTGATGAGATACAGAAGCGTGACCTGCCCATAGACCTGATGGTCTGTAGCAGCACCCTTGAACCCGAGGATCATCTTGTGGTTGTCCCTCCCATGGCAGAATTTACACTACCCTTCTATGAACATCAACCTGTCCGGATTCCCAATATCCTGGAAATCCACAAACTTTTCAAAGAGGGAGAATATGATCGTATTATCAGTTCTACAGAGGGGCCGATGGGTTTCATATCTCTTTTCCTTAAATCTGCATATTCTGTACCGGCACATTTCTACGTGCACACCGACTGGATGATGTTCGCGCGGAAAGTTCTTAACTTCGACCGGCATAATCTCAGTAGAATGCGCAGGCTTTTACGGGTCTTCTACAGGGGCTTTGACAGTTTATTCGTGCTCAATACTGATCAGCAGAAGTGGCTCACCAGCAGTGCCATGGGTTTTCCAAAGTCTAAAGTTCACCTGACCGCTCACTGGGCCGAAGAATTTTTCAAGCCGAAGAAGGTAAGCAAACATAAAATATTCGGTACCACCAACGGTGACGTGGTTCTGCTGTTCGCCGGCAGGGTGAGCGAGGAAAAAGGGGTTATGGAGCTTCCGGCTATTTACAAGAAGATTAAGGAAGAGTATCCTGATGTAAAGATTGCGGTGGCAGGAAAGGGTCCGGCAGAAAAGGCCCTGAAGGAAGCCATGCCTGATGGAATCTATTTAGGATGGGTGGATCACGATAAACTTCCTGAAATATATTCCGCTGCTGACCTGCTGCTGCTTCCTTCTAAATTTGATACATTCGGATGCGTGGTTCTTGAAGCATTAAGCTGCGGCTTGCCGGTAACCGCGTATAAAACAAAAGGACCCAGGGATATCATCAAAGACGGGAAGAGTGGCTACCTGGTGAAAAGCCGGCAGGAGTTGATACAGTCTGTGCTGGATTACCTGTCCAATGAAAAAAAACAGGCAGCGTTCCGCAAGTCCGCCCTTGAGCGGGCAGCCCAGTATGATTCAAATGTAATAATAAACCAGTTCATAAAAGACGTGGAGATGGTTTACCCTGTACAATGATGAATAAAGACTGGTGCTGGTGGAAACATGGTGTCATATACCAGGTATATCCCCGCAGTTTTTATGATTCCAATGGTGACGGAATTGGAGACATCCGGGGTATAATTCATAAACTTGACTATATTCAGAGTCTTGGAGTGGATGCTATATGGCTTTCTCCAATTAACACATCACCCATGTATGATTTCGGTTATGATATCGTAGATTATCGTGGAATAGATCCCCTTTTCGGGACACTAAAAGATTTTGAAAACCTGGTAGATGAAGCCCACGAAAGAAATATCAGGATTATTATGGACATGGTGCTGAATCATACCTCTCATCTTCACAGCTGGTTCATTGAGTCGCGCATGTCCCGTAATAATCCCAAGCGAGACTGGTATATATGGCGGGACGGTAAAAAAGATAACCCTCCAAATAACTGGAAATCCGCCTTCGGGGGCAGTGCCTGGGAATATGATCAAAAAACCGGGCAATACTACCTTCACTCGTTTTTAAAAGAACAGCCTGATGTGAACTGGCGAAATGCAGAATTACAGTCGGCCATGTTCAATGAGATGAGGTACTGGCTGGACAAAGGTGTAGACGGGTTTCGGCTTGACGTAGTTAACTGGTTTGTTAAGGACAAGCATTTCAGAAACAATCCCCCTTCGTTGCGTCCTCATCAGTTTTTAAAAATCAGGTATGACAGGAACAGGGGCAGTGCGCACCGTATATTCAGAGAGCTTCGCTCAATGCTTGACACCTATGATGACCGCATGGCAGTGGGTGAGGTATTTACCATGCCCCCGGGTGATCCAAAACTATCAGCAAGCTACCTGGGTAATGGTGAAGATGAATTACACCTGGCTTTTGATTTTTCACTTATGTACCGTTGGTGGAATGCTTCACAGGTATATAAATGTATACGGAACTGGTATGCCCAGGTGCCTGATAAAGGCTGGCCCTGTAATGTATTATCCAATCATGATCAACCCCGCAGTATAAGCAGGTTCGGAGGGGGGCTCTGGGCTGAGAAAAGGGCCAGGGTTGCTGCAGTGCTGTTGCTTACCCTTCATGGCGCATGTTTTATTTATTATGGTGAAGAAATTGGGATGAAAAATGTAAAGATTCGCCGAAAGGATATAGTTGATCCACTGGGGAAAAAATACTGGCCCCTCTTTGGCGGGCGTGATCCGGCACGCACCCCCATGCAATGGTCTGACGAACCCAACGCCGGATTTTCAAATGGTACAGTCTGGTTGCCAATAAGCGCGGATTTTCAGCGGATAAACGTGAATACACAGGAAAATGACAGGTACTCAATTCTCAATGTGTACAGGGATCTCATTTCCCTTCGTAGGAAAAAAAAGCCATTGCACAGGGGGATGTGGAAACCACGAATCAAGGGAAACCGAGGAATCCTGGCTTACAGCAGGATATATTATGACGAAGAGATATTTATTGTTCTAAATTTCACTGGAAAAAGAAAAAATATATCGATTAACCATCATGGGCAGTGGAAAGTTATTTTTTCAACACATAAGTTTAAAAACGCTCATTTTGTTAATTTGCATATGGAACTTGCTCCCCATGAGGCCACAATAGTTGAGAAGATTGGTGATCTTTAAATAAAACCCCTTTTTTTCTTGATAATATACCCTTTTATGCTTCACTTGTATGATTCACCTGCTATAATTTAACTACATTATATATTTGCCCTAAAAAATCAATAGCCGGTATAATTAGCAGAAGAAAAAATGGCTGAACAGATAAAAACAATCTCCGATCGAAACATGTTTGAAAAGGTTTTCTATACCTTTTTCCATAATAATAAAAAGGTATACCTGAAAACCAAGAGTGGTGATCTTCGCATCACCTTTTTCGGCTATGCAGATGGAATTGCCGCATTTAAGATACCCTACGTAAAAAATATGCCTGAAACCTGTATTATCACTACCCGTTTCAAACAATATACCGTACACGGTTTTTTCAAGTTGAGCGGCAAAGATGAGGATAACATGTACCTCTTTCACCCAGTGAAATTTCAGATGATGTCAATCGCTCGAAAAGAGGGGCGATATTCATTCGAGGAGGCAGGTGATTCAAAACAGGTGTTATACGTGGTCAATCTTATTTCAGACTTTATTATTTCGAATTCACTTGCCCTCGCTCCCAAAAAAGTAGACCAGGTGAAAGAAACACTGAAATTTGATCTTTCAAAGCAGTTTCCGCATGTAAAGATATATTTTATCAACGAGGGCATGTCAGATGCCAGGATGAAATACTTTTACGAGAATCCCATACCAATTTTAATACCAGATATCAATGCTGCACCACCTCCCCAGATTGAAAAATCATTTAACAGTTTTATCAATAATATATATTCCAAGGATTACTACCTTCAGAACCGGAAAAATCTTGTCTCAGAAGTATCTGTTCCCATTCTTTATAAGGGGAAAATACCATATGGGTATATTCAGATAAACTGTGAAAAGGTTATGACCGAAGCAGTTGTTACCATAATAAAACGGATGGCTATAATTGCCGAGGAGCTGTTCAAAAAGAATAGTACCTTTTACGTTGAAAAAGACCGGCTGCTTGTTTCCGATGTATCCTATAGCGGTATGGGGGTAGTCTTTCGTGACAGGAAATATATCCGTTCATTCAAAGAGAACAGTTATATATATTATGATATTTTGCTGCCCGAAAACAAGAAAGCCTCCATGCTTTCTATTGTAAAAAACATCGAGTTGATGGAAAACAAGATTATCAAAGTCGGGTTTGCAATAAAGGATGTTGACGCATTGTCAGAGGTTTATTACCAGGAATTTCTTGAATCTATAGGTCTCAGCCAGTAAAAAAAGCGCTCACAACCTGTACAATCCTGTAGGGCTCTGACCCATATACCATCTTTGCAGTCCCTAGAACATAACAGCCATCCTCTTGCGATAAGCCTCCTCGTAGAAAAGAAACTGCTTCACCTGTTCTGAGAAGCAATTTCCCAGGCTGTCAAATAAACTGTGACGCACAATTTTCACCTGGCTTATGAATGTCTCATCGAGATAACATTTAATGCTGCTGTAGAGACAATCACGTGGATCATTAACGAATTTCATGCGGACAGGGTTGAATGCCAGGTACCACAATAACCACATCAAGTAATCCAGGGGGTTATCTGCAAATTCAATCACCTCGTCCTTAAACCGTTCATTCCAGAAGGGACCAGTTCTATCATGCAGCTTGTTGTAACGTTCCGCGTACCGTGCCTTGATATATTGAATGATACGTGATATGGATGCTTCTCCCTCGATGGTTTGAATGATGAAATGGAAGTGATTGTGCATTATCTGGTAACCGATAAAGTTAAAATTGTATTTTTTCTGGGCATCAACCATCACCTGTATAAACATTCTGGCGGCATCCTTTTTATACAGTAACGCCCTTTTTTCGATGCAACGTGAGAATACGTGGTGCGTAATTCCCTGCACTTGTGTCCGTAGTGGTCTTGGCATAGTTTCCTCCGTTAATTGTGATAGTGAAGTCATGGGTCTCTATATAGCAATACGTTTAAAAATGGGTCGTCGTAAAAAAAAATGGCAAAAAAATGAAAAAAAAGGAGGGGTCAGAGCAAAAAGTTTAAAAAATGGCAGAAAACTGGTTTTCTGGATGCCAGAACAGGTACAACCGCACTCCAGTTACAATATCCAGTCACCAACAGCGAATGGTGGAACTGATTATGCAGAAAAGGGTCAGAGCCTTGAGAGAGTCATCATAAAAACGAGATAGGGGTCAGAGCCTCATAGAGCCTCACAACAAAATCATCCACAAAAACCACATCTTCCCTCTCCCAACACATCACAACCTAAAATATTTCCTTATGAACTGAAAAAAAATAACCGATACAGGTAAGGAAGAACCAGCAGGATGCGAACCAAAAGTCCATGGAGGGAATATGATGACACCGGTTATGGCTCTGAAAAAAATACTGGAGAAGGAAATATCCATCTACCGGGAAGTGTTGTGCCTTGAAGAAGAAAAAGGCGAATCCATCGTCAACAGGGACGGGAAACAGCTTGAAGCGGTTACCCGGGAGCAAGAGAACCTCCTAAAAAGTATCGGTTCACTGGAAGAAGAACGGATAAAGGTAATAGAAGAATATTCCCGCCAGAACCATCTCGAAGATCTGGGCAGACCGGTAACACTGAAAGACGTGGTAACCCTGATGGATGAAGATTCTGCCCACACCCTGATGGGACTTGGACTCCAACTGAAGAGAAAACTGCAAAAGCTTGGCAGAATGCATGAAACTAACCAGGTGCTAATCCAGGATAATCTTGAATTTTTTAATCTACTGATCTCCGGCCTGAAGGATGCTGTTGCCATTGATAACGGGTATGGACCCGGGGGAGATGGTAAGCAGAAGGTTGCCGGTTCTTTGATGTTTAATAAGACTGTATAACGAGGGATGCCATGAATTCCACTTTTATGGGACTTGAAATAGGAAAGAGGGGGCTGATGACACATCAGCAGGCCCTGCATGTTACCGGACACAATATATCCAATGCGGGAAACGAGGAATATACCAGGCAGCGGGTGGTGATCACATCAGCCGATCCGCTGTATGTTCCCGCGCTGAATCGGGCCGAACGACCGGGTAATATCGGCCAGGGAGCGCAGGTCGCCTCCATAGAGAGAATACGAGACGCGTTTATTGACGACAGAATCGTCTCAGAAAAAAACACCATGGGATACTGGAAAACACGCGACCAGTTCATATACCAGGTGGAGATGATATACAACGAGCCGTCAGACCAGTCGATTCGAAGCAGAATGGACGCGTTGTGGCAGAGCTGGGAAGAACTATCCAAGTATCCAGAAGAACGATCCACCCGTGAGGTGGTACGTGAAAAGGCAGTTGCCCTGTCTAACGAGGTGAAACATGTTTACAGGCAGCTGTATGATTTACGAGAGGATGCCAACCGCCAGGTGGCCGATCGGGTTAACCACATAAATATGTATGCCAGGGATATCAGGGACCTGAATGAACGCATTCTAAAGTCCGAAGCTCTCGGGGACAACCCTAATGACCTGAAAGATAAACGTGATGCTCTCATCGAAAAATTATCAGAGATCGCCAATATCTCGGTGGGAAGAAGTGATAAAGACGAATTGATCGTATATATAGGATCAGAAAACCTTGTACAGGGTGAAGTGTTCAGGCCTATCGAGGCGGTTGCCAATCCTGATAATAACGGGTATTACTCGGTATTATGGAAGGAAACCGGCAAGCCTGTACCGGTAAAGAGTGGTGAGCTGGCCGGTCTGCTGGAGGTAAGAGACCAGGTTCTCCGGGAGAACATAAATGATCTCAACGCTTTCGCCATCAACCTGGCCGACCTGACAAACGAGATTCATCGGGACGGTTTCGGGAAGAACGGCGAAACCAACGTCAACTTTTTCAGGCATATCAATATCAGTGACAATGTAGAAGGAAATCATGACCTGAACAACGATGGCATAGATGATGTAACTGCCATCTTCAAGGTATCCGGTGCGAACGAGCTTGACGCCTCTGCGGCTATCGGTATCAGCGGCACACTTACCTTCGTGCAGAATGACGAGAACCAGCTTGAGACAACCATCAATTACTATGATTCAGACTCGGTGCTTGATGTGATAAAACGAATTAATGATTCCAAAATGGGTGTAGTGGCCTATCTCAATCATGATAACCAGTTGTCAATGAAAGCAACCATCGCAAAGGATTTTGATAACCGAAATTTCATGATACGCCACCTGGAAGATTCAGGCCAGCTCCTGGTTGGTATGGCGGGAATACTGAAAGAAAGTGGTCCGCAGGGAGCCTTCGATTACAGGCGGGTTGACGATATACGAAAGCTGCAACCATCAAGAGAACAGGTTACCATCACACCTCAATACAACCCTGCTTCTCACTTAAGCATATCAGACGAGGTAGCCGCGAATATTGACAGTATAGCCGCGGCACAGGGAAAAGATATAGGGGGGACGGGGGACGTCAATACCACCAACGGAGTAGGTGATGGATCAAATGCCCTAAGGTTGGCCGCCATGCGGCAGAAAAACACCATGGTTGACAGCAATGCCACTTTTAGTGAGTTCTATACATCGCTTATATCCAGAATAGGAACACAGGGCGAAGAGGCAAAAGATAGAATTGGAAACCAGGAAACACTGTTAAAAAATCTTTCCAATCTTCGGGAATCCATATCCGGCGTAAACCTGGATGAAGAGATGGCCAACATGGTGAAATTCCAACACGGCTATAACGCTTCGGCCCGGGTGATAAAGATGGTAAACGAGATGCTTGAAGCAATAGTAAGGCTGGGGGTATAAGTCATGCAACGAGTTACAAACCAGATGATAAACAACACGATGACACACAATCTAAACCGTAACCAGCAGCAGATGGATAAAATACAGGATTCACTGGCAACGGGAAAAAAAGTTCGGATGCCCCGTGATAATCCAATATCAACCACCAACCAGATGCTCTACAGAACAAGGCTTACGGAGATTGAACAGTATATATCAAATATTGATGAATCAGGGTCACGTTTAAGTGAGATCGATACGAACCTGCAATCAGTTACACGAATATTTCAGCGATTACGGGTCCTTGCGGTACAGGGAGCCAACGGGATCTACAGTTCTTTCGAAAGAAAGGAGGCTGCAGCCACAGAGATTAATCAGCTTCTTGAAGAGCTGGTAAACATAGCCAACACCAGGGGAGCAACCGGTAAGCCCATATTCGGCGGACATCAGACAGGTACCGAGGATATTCCCAACCCCTTCGTACCCGTGTACCAGACGTTGACTGCCGGAAACCAGGGTGATGCCATGATCGGTGTGCAGTACCGTGGTAATGTCGGGAAAGTAGAGCGTGAAGTAGCAACCGGGCAGTACCTGCAGGTTAACGTGCCAGGCAACGAGGTGTTCTGGGCCACGAACCAGGTAGTTACGTCAAATCGCGATGCAACTGACTATGCCGCCTCATCCGGCCAGAAGATCAGGATAGATGGTACAGAGATTGCCGTTTCGCCGGGAGATACACTGGACATACTTATTGACAAGATTAACAACGCCGACCTGAGTGTGCGGGCAACCCAGGGAGCGCGAAACAACATTATACTTGAAACAACAACTCCGCACCAGATATGGCTTGAAGACGTGGGGAGTGGGACGGTATTGCAGGACCTGGGTCTTGTAAACCCGGATTTTCCCCAGCCACCCAACAATGTAGACCCCACTGCCAGTGTGGATGGAATGTCAGTATTTGAAATGGCGATTCAACTTCGTGATGACCTGGTACGTGGAGACCAGGAACTTGTTGGCGGGCGTGACCTCGGATTGATAGACATGGCACTTGACAATGTATTGCGGCACACCGCATCAGTGGGGGCACGGCAAAACAGGGTTGAAGAGCTTGCAAAACGTTCAGAATATGCCAAAACAAACATAACTGAAATGCTGTCAAAAACAGAGGGAATCGACATTCCTGAAACCATAATGAATTTCAGGTGGCTGGAGTCGATGCACAACTACGCCCTCGCGGTGGGTGCGAAAACTATCAGGCAAACCCTGATGGATTTCCTGAGGTAGAATTACAATAATATACTTGAAAGCAGATGGATATTCTGAATAATTAGTATCAAAAAAAGGAGAACGCACTTGGGTATCAAGATAGTGACAAAACCGTTTGGTGAGATTGAAATTGAAGAAGCACAGATAATCAATTTCCCCGAGGGAATATTCGGTTTTGATGATATTGATAAATTCGTTATACTGGACTCCCATGAAAAATCTCCATTCAAATGGCTGCAGGCCTGGAGTGAACCCGAACTGGCATTTGTTGTGATTCGGCCACAGGATTTCCTTGTCGAATATGAATTGATAGTGTCACAAAATGATATTGAATTTGTTGAAGCTGAAAGTGTGAACGAATTACTTGTATATGCCATAGTGAGGATACCGTCAAATCCTTCAGAGATGACTGCAAACCTCCAGGGGCCCATAATAATTAATCCAAAAAACAAAATGGGCAAACAGGCCATTTCGCTCAGCGAAAAGTATGGTGTACGTCATCGGATACTAGATGAGATTAAGACCACCACCAGGGACAAGGAATAAAGAATGCTTGTACTGGCACGAAAAATAAACGAAAGTATAATGATCGGTGATGATATCGAACTGGTGGTCATAGATATCAAGGGTGACCAGGTGAAACTTGGTATACGCGCGCCCAAAAACATAACGGTACATCGCAAGGAAATTTACGAAGAGATCCAGCAGGAGAACATAGCAGCGCTGGGGTCAGAGTTTAAACCAGAGACATTGCGTGATCTCTCGGACTATTTTACCCTTGAAAAGAATAAAACCGACGAGAAGAAAGATGACAAAGATGGCAGGGAATAACAAATGACCGACATTTTTGCTATTCAATATTTCACCCCATTGCTCATTGCGTTTTTTGTTATACTCCTAATCCGTGAATACGTATCATTCAGGAAAATACTTACCTTAAAATATATAACCACTCCCCTGGTTACCTGCAGTATAATATTCACATGTTTCCAGGCATTAAATGTTCAGGGTATTCATTATTTTTCTTTCATGGTAATGCTTGGTCTGTTGCTCTCTCTTGTGGCTGATACATTATTGATGATCGAAGAAGTAAATCTTTTTTTGCAGGGGCTTGTATATTTCCTGTTTGCCCATGTTGCCTACATAGCGGCTTTTTCTACAGGGTACGTATTTTATACATGGAACATCCCGCTTGCCCTGGTTATCCTTGCCGCTGCCCTGTTGTATTACAGGGAAATATGGAAAGCAAGGGGAACGCATTATATTCCAGCCCTGGTATACATGATCATTCTGGGCAGCATGTTGTTTTTTGCTGTTACAAGCCTTAATAACGGAATTAACCAGAGAGGATTGTTTCTGACTGTTGGGGCAGTCTTTTTCGTACTGTCTGATATCGTGCTGGGATACAACACTTTCATTCGTCCAATTCCCCATAGTACAGTGCTTACGTGGTCATTATACGCTCCGGCTCAAATGTTTATTGCTATTTCATGCTATTATTGATATAATTACACTTTTATAGCAGAGCAAGTAACCAGATGCCAGGAGGACGTATAATGCATTTATGCAGATACGCAGGTTTATGCATGGTAATAGTATCCTTGGTGGATGCGGCCAGATCATATCGGGAGGCAGTGGTTCTTACGAAGGTCTTATCGCTGATGCCCGTCAAAACGTGATTCGTGCTGAATCACTTGAAGATCCGAAACAACGTGAGAGATTTCTGAGCACCGCCAGTTCAAAGTTAAACCAGGCAAGAAACCTGGCCGCCGAGAAACAGAAACCAACCGGGAAATTATCCGAAATATTCGCGTATTATCATTTCGTGGAAGGGAATTATGGTGAAGCGAAGTCCAGCCTGCAAATGGCCCGTTCAGACGGTTATTCCGGGGTTTTCCTTGATGTTTTAGAGGTGCGGGTGCTTTTACGCGAGAAAGGAAAGTCATAAGCGGGTGAGGCTGTTTCAGTTCTTGAAAAAATTGTAGCGAAAACCCGCGTAATGCCATGGGGCAGCTGGCCCTTGGTGACAGCAAGTATCTGCTTGGTAATTATGACGCCGCGGCATCACATTTTAAGCAGGTACTTACAATTAATTCCGCCTACCAGGTTGAAGCAGCCGACAGGCTTGAAACACTTTCTGCCCTGAAATCATTAAAAATTGATATAAACCGCGTGAAGGATCTCACCCTGTCGAAAACCGTTCGGAGGGATGAGCTTGCCAATCTCCTTTACAATGTCTATGATGTATCCCGTCACATACGCTCGTCCCGTGAGCAGGCTGAAGAATTTACTGGTATTTCAAAATCCAATATGCTGATGAAATTAAAGGACTTAGAAGAATGGGCCTGTTCTCATTTATGGAAGGAAATTCATTTTACCCCTTTGAGATTGTTACCCGGAGGTATACGGCCATGGTAATAGAAGATTTTGTTGTGCTTGCCACCGGTAACCAGGGGTATCGCAACAAGTATATGGGTGAGAAATCGTCCCCCATCAAGGATGTGTCGGTGAATAGTGAATCATATAACGCGTTGCGACTGGTAATGGAGAAGGGGATCATGTATCCTTCACTCAGTGGAGATATGTACCCGGATGAGGCCATGAGCGGACTGCAGACACTGCTCACATTGAAGAAGATGATACAAAATTACAGAAGGTAGCACTATGAAGCCGATATTAAGAAAACCTGTATCGCTTGGAATTATACTATACCTGGCGGTGATTACCGCTTTTGTACCGCAGATCAATACGCGGGCACAGGAAGGTGACGGGCCTTTGACGAAAAAAGGTACCGTAAATTCAGATCATCTGCTCTATAAAAACTATATATGGATTGAAGGTGAGAATGCCGTTACAACGAATTTCGCGAAAGAAAAAACATATAATTTTTTCTGCAGCGGAAACTACGCACTGCAGCTTGCAAGAAGTGCTGACCCGTCATCAGACAAGGGGTATTATGCCACCTATATGTTTTATGTTCCGGCCTCGAAAGAATACGATTTCTGGATGGGTTGTACTCCTCCTGGTTCACGGTACAGTCAGAATGTGGGTTATGCGTCCCCCTTCGAATGGAAAATAGATGACTGCCCGTATAAAACCGCGTCTTCTGAAAATACCTACGTAAAAAATTTCTACGCCAATGGAGGTTTCTACTGGACAAAAATCTCATCGGGCACCCTTAACGCGGGCAAACACACCCTTACACTGCGGGTAAACCAGAAGCGGTCAAGTGGTTGGGACTATTATTTTTATGTTGATACCATTATGTTCATACCCACACATTCTGATTACCTTGTACCAATGATGCCTTTCCCCGATGAAGCTCCCAAAGATTTCTATCTTGCTGAAGATGCACTCAGTGTTAAAATGGGGAAAAAGGTGTTGAGAAACGGATGGGAGCTGGGATTTCATGGATTCAATCACATGTCCCTGACAACCACCCGTCCCGAACATTACGATTCAACACCATGGAAGGACAGGGAAGCCATGGAAGCGGCGTTGCGGCTGTCACGCGATGAATGGATATCACTGTACGGCGAGGCCATGCTGCCGGTAAGTTATGTGGCCCCCCATAATATTATCGATGACGCGGGACTACGTGCAATTGGTAACGTCTTTCCGGAGATCAGGGTTGTTGCCACCCTGTATACCAGCAGGGAAGGCGAAAGAACACAGGAGTTTACGTGGACCCCTGACAACAGGTTCTTCCAGATACCTAGAATTACCTCGGGATACTATTTGCAGAATTACAACAGGTATGCCATGTATGACGCCCTGCATAACATGGGTATTGTAAGCCATTTTATTCATCCAGATGACGTATTTGATGAGAGCAGGTCGAAAGAATTTTCTGGCTGGCAGTGGCTGAAAAAGCAGTTTATTGCCGAATTTGATATGCTGAAAAAGAACATACCCTGGCTGCGCTGGATGACGGTAAAAGACGCTTACAGGGAGATGGAATTTTATACTACCACGGATATTCAGGTAGAGCATGGAGATCAAAGTATAAAAATATTTTCATCTGACGGGTCTGAAAATGATCTTTATTTTCGTGTTTCATTGCCGGCGGGTAAAAAAGTAACAAGAATAAAAAACTGTAATATTGTCTTCAGAAATATCAAAACAGGTGATCTCGTGGTAAAAACCGATGAACCGGTGGCCGGGATATGGTACAGGTGACGCCGGGTTTATACCAGTTTCCCCATCATTTCTTTAAGTGATTTGAAATTGACAGGTTTTGGAAGGGTGCCGATAAAACCATAGCTGGCAAAATCCGCCATAACAGGGTTTTCCGAGTAACCGCTTGTAACCACGGCCTTAACATCGGGTTGTAAACCCTGTAAATGTTCAAGACATTCTTTTCCTCCCATACCCGCGGGTATGGTTAAGTCAAGAATTACAAGATCGAAGGGCTCTCCCTTCTCAAGATTACTTTTAAAAATATCGATGGTTTCTTCTCCACTTCTGGCCGTAGTTACGGAAAACCCCAGAAGCCCAAGAAATTCTTTCATTATGTCAAGAATATCCTGTTCGTCATCCATAACGAGAATTGAACCGCCATTAAAATTATCGTTGCTGCTTGTGACAACCTCGGCCGGTTTTGCCCTGTTTACAGAGGCGGGCAGGTAGATGTAGAAGGTGCTTCCCATTCCTGGGGTAGAATCGACAATGATATACCCCCCATGTCTTTTTATTATTGAATAACTGGTGGTCAGGCCCAGTCCTGATCCTTGTTCTTTTCTGCTGAAATAGGGATCAAATACTTTCTGAATATCATCAGGCTGAATACCATGTCCCTGGTCGGTGATAGAGATACGAACATACTTTCCCGCCGGTATCACACCCTCGGCATCAGAAACCGATATATTATCGGCCACAATGGTAATATATCCCCCATCCGGCATTGAATCAGCCGCGTTTATTATAATATTGCTGATCACCTGGCTGATCTGGCCCTCATCCACATCTACATGTGATAGATTACCGGTGATTTGAACCCGTGGCTTAATATTTGATCCGCTAAGAGTAAACTGCACGGTTTCCCGTAAGAGATTATCAATCGTGGTGGTTCTTTTCACGGGTGCGCCACCCCTTGCGAATGTCAGTAACTGTTGAGTAAGGTCTTTTGCACGTAATACTGCTTTTTCAGCGTCCCCAAGAAGGGAATACGACCTGCTTGATTTATCCATCGTAATCCTGGCAAGATCTATATTGCCGATAATTGCGGTTAAAATATTGTTGAAATCATGGGCAATACCCCCTGTCAGGATA
>CAZAOK010000092.1:0-15850 GCA_964486725.1 uncultured Leptospiraceae bacterium | reverse complement strand
TGAATAAAAATATGATGGTTCCCCCCGCCGAAGGCGGGGGGAACCATGTCTAGATATGTTCATTTGTTTCTCTGAGCCTCTGTGGTAATCCGTTCTATATCAGGTTGACACGAATTATATTCATGTATATACTGTCTTGATGTGCTTTCAGGTATAAGTTGTATTTCGTGTAACGAGGTGATTGATGAACTATGGTACTATAATCTATGATAGACAGGACACAACCGGCGTAATACGCCTGAACAGGCCCGATCGGATGAACGCGGTCAGCGAGGAGATGTACGCTGAGTTGATTGATGTGCTTGAGAAAACCGCCGGTGATGCAGGTGTCCGTTCCCTGGTGATAACCGGCAGCGTACGGGTGAAGGACGGGAAACAGAAGCAGGCATTCTGCGCCGGTGCCGACCTGAAAAAACACGGGGAAGGTGAACGTACCCATGCTCAGAAACGTGCCTACATTGAGCTGGCACACCGGGCAACAGAAGGGATATACAGGTATCCTAAGCCGGTCATCGCCGCGGTGAACGGCCCTGCCAGGGGTGCGGGCACCGAAATGGCACTGAATTGTGACTTCATTTTCATGGCAGAAGATGCCACATTGGCCTTCCCGGAAACAGGACTTGGAACTTTCGTCGGGGGAGGCGTGACCGTCCACCTCCCTAAAATGATTGGTGTTATGAAGGCAAAAGAGCTGGTGTATACCGGGCGCGTTATTAATGGTGATGAAGCCGTTGTCATGGGGCTGGCAATTGAAAGCCTCCCGGTTAATTCGCTGATGGGCCGGGTGAGCCAATTTTGTGAAAAGCTTGGTGAGAAGGCGCCGGTATCGATGAAACTTGCGAAAGAACGCCTGCAGAATTCCGGGGAGCTTGACTTTGCCACGGCCCTTCATCTTGAAACGGATGCCATACTTGCATGCATGGACACGGAGGACTGGCACGAGGGAGTGCAGGCCTTTGCAGAAAAACGAAAACCAGAATATAAAGGAAAATAGAATGCCGAAAAACGAGCTGAACAGGATATTTAACTCACGATCGGTTGCAGTAGTAGGGGCCTCACTTGACGAGAAGAAACGGGGCTATCAGGCCATAAAGACATTGTTGCGGGATCAGTACGAGGGCATCATATACCCGGTAAACCCGAAGCTTGACCGTATAATGGGTATGACGTGTTATCCTTCGATAAAAGATATTCCGGGTGAGGTTGACCTGGCACTGGTAACCACGCCGGCCGGTACCATCCCGGGGGTTATAGAAGAATGCGGCATGAAGAATGTCGCTGGGGTGGTGATCATCGCGGGCGGGTTCGGCGAACTGGGGACATCCGGTAAAAAGAAGGAAACAGAGATCCTTAAAGCGGCAAAGAAGAACAATGTTCGCATCATAGGTCCGAATACCTCTGGTATAATAAGCCTGTTCAATAGCCTCAACCTGGTCGGCCTTTCTGACGTGCCCAGGGGGAACATTGCTCTTCTTACCCAGAGCGGGAATATCGCCCTGCACATCATTACCGAGGCCCGTCTGCGCAGCCAGAAAGGGTTTTCGTATTACGTGGGGGTGGGGAACGAAGCGGATATCCGATTTCATGAATACCTGAAATACTTTGAGGATGATGATAATACAAAGCTGATTCTCATGTATGTTGAAGGACTTCGTGACGGACGAAAGTTCCTTCAACAGGCATACAAGACCACGTTGAAAAAACCGGTGGTGGTTTTAAAAAGTGGACGATCGGCAACAGGTGCCCGTTCAGCAGGTTCACATACCGGGTCGCTGGCAGGGATCTCAGAGGTGGCACGAACAGCCTTCCGGCGGGCGGGCATAATAAATATTGAAAACCTTGATGAGCTTTTTCCCGTTGCCGAAACGTTGAGCAGTCTTCCCCACATGAAAAATAACAGGGTGGCAATTCTTGCCGACGGGGGAGGGCATGCCACCATTGCATCGGACATACTTACCGACCTGGGAGTAGAAATACCGGTGCTTGCAGAAGAAACGCAGGAACAGCTTCGCGCGATTTTACCATATAACGCCTCAGTGTCCAACCCTGTGGATGTTGCCGGGGGTACCGACCAGAACCCGGCAGTGTTCGCCGATTGCGCAAAGGCCATGATAGAAGACGGGAATATAGACGGGCTTCTTATCGTGGGATTATTCGGCGGGTATGCCATACGATTCGCAGACCGTCTGCGTTTCATGGAAGAGGACGCTGCCCACCGTATGGGTAAACTGGTGGCGCAGGTGGGTAAACCGATAGTGTTGCAAAGCCTGTATAACGCGGCAAACGCCCATCCGCTGGAATTGCTGCGATACTACAACATACCGGTTTATGAGTCACTGGGGATCGCCTGTAAATGTGTGGCAGCCCTGTCTGATTATGGCAGGCATATTTCCAATCCACATCCTAAGAAGACCAAGTTCGTCTTCAAGTGGGGGCGCAATGCCAGGCCAGAGTGCGAGGCCATAATCAGGGAAGCGCTATCTGAGGGACGAAACGTATTGCTTGAACCGGAGGCCAGGCAGATATTGTACATGCATAACGCACCGGTACATCTTGACAGGGTCGCGGGAAATGCGGACGAAGCTGTAGAAATAGCACGGGAGATAGGGGGGGATGTAGTACTAAAGATCGTTTCACCCGATATACTACATAAGTCAGATGCCGGGGGTGTTCGGCTCAGCCTGGAAAACGATGAAGATGTGCGGCAGGCTTTCAATGATATTGTTTCCAATGCTCATAAGTATGACAGCGAGGCCCGGATAAAGGGATGCCTGGTTTCATCCATGTCAAGTGACGGGGTAGAGGTGATCATCGGCACCAAGATTGATGACCAGTTCGGCCCTGTCATTATGTTCGGACTTGGGGGGATACTTGTGGAGGTGGTGCGTGACGTGGCTTTTCGGGTGCTTCCCCTTTCGCGTAACGCGGCACGACAGATGATAGGCGAGATACGTTCGGCCCCGATATTGAATGGTGTACGGGGACATCCGCCCGTTGACAGGAAAGCGCTGGAAGACCTCCTCATTGAGGTTTCGGACATCATCGAATCCTATCCACAGATAGCCGAGATGGATCTGAATCCCGTAATTGCCCACCAGGATGGGTTGTCACTTGTGGATGCCAGGATAATATTAAAAGGTTAAATTTATCATGCAATATAAATGTATAATTGTTAAAACAGAAGAATCAGTCGCAACCATCATAATGAATAAGCCGGAGAAGCTGAACCCGCTGGATCAGCTGACAGGTGACGAGTTGAATCACGCCCTTGACTGCCTTCGGGAGAGCAACAGCATTCGGGCGGTGGTGATAACCGGAACCGGCAAGGCCTTCAGCGCGGGGGGTGATGTGAAGGGGATGAAGGCGTCAATTGATAACGGCACCCCTGACCGGTTCATGGATGATCTTACCATTTCACTGTATGCCATAGCGCAGAAACTGCGTACCTTTCCCGTTCCCGTTATCGCCGGGGTGAACGGGTATGCCATGGGGGCGGGAATGAACCTGGCCTTAAGTTGTGACCTGGTGATAGCCAGCGAAAGCGCGGTGTTTGGCCAGAGTTTCAGCAAGCTGGCACTCATTCCAGGGTTTGCCGGCACCCACCTGCTTGCCACACAGCTGCCGTGGCAGAAGGCCTGTGAAATAGCCTTTATGGGTAACCCCACAAGCGCCGAAGAGATGTATCGCCTTGGCCTGGTTAACCGTGTTGTTGCCGATGACAGGTTTGAGGATGAGCTTGCCATCTTTGTGGAAAAAATAGCCTCGGGCCCCACCATGGCATTCAGGCGCACCAAGGAACTTTTTCTGCGTGCCCTGCAGGGAGATTTTTTCGATCATATTGACTATGAGCGTACGGTACAGGTGGAATCAACTAAAGCTGCCGACTATGCGGAAGGTGTACAGGCATTACTTGAAAAACGTGATCCACGGTTTAAGGGTTGTTAAAAAATACTGAAACCTCTTCATTCTAAATTGACGTTCTTCCCAATCTTAAGTATATTCATTTTGCATTAAGCCCGTATCGATATTTTTGAATATTTTGATGCCCACTCTGAGTTCTCCCTGTACTGCATGGTTTGCGGATTCGGGACCAGATGCAGTGTATTTGCTGATAGCTTCAAGCAGATAAAACGCACTTTAAGAACAGGGTGCAGGGCCATGAAAAGGGCACTATATATAATCGCGGCATTATTGCTTTTCTTCCAGAGTTCCTGTGATAAGGCGGAGGTGTGGCCGCGGGTGAACAGTGATGATGTTCCCGGTATGGACTCCCTTGCTGTGTTATCAACCACGCCCACGCATGGGCAGACTGGCGTGCCAGTAAGTGCCACAATCAGTATTCAGTTCAGTGATAATATTAATGATGCAACAATAATTAATGGAACAACCCTTTTGCTGAATGGGGGGCCGGTAGGTGGTTTCAGCTATGATAATATCTCCAGGATACTGGAAATTACAACAGGAGGTCTTTCGTCTGATACAGTATACACAGTGCGACTTACAACCGGTATTGAAACCCTGGTTGGTGATACACTTGAAACAGATTACCAGTTCCAGTTTACAACAGCTGCCGCATCAGATGCACTTATCGAGCTGAGCCACGTGGACACAGGTATAATAATTCCCTATTCTGGTAGTTTTGATTACGGCTTTATAGATGTCGCGGACACAAGTAATAATAGTTTTAGAATAACTAACGTTGGTAGTAGCGACCTTGATGTTACTAATATAACCCTCGAAGGGACAAATCCTGCTGAATTTGCCATATCAAGTATACCAGCAGCATTCCCTTTTGATATAGATGCCGGAGATTCGGAAGATTTTGAAGTCACCTTTATTCCTGCAACTGCAGGTGATAAAAGTGCCGTTGTCAATATTGAAAGTGATGATGCGGTTTACACCAACTACCTTTTTACTGTTACAGGGACAGCGGTGACTTCATCCCAGCCGGATATTGCCCTGTACCAGGGTTCGACCGAGATAGTATATGGTGATCAATACAATTTTGCCAAGTACGGACTGGGTGAAGCAAGTCCTCCCATACCCTTTACCATTAAAAACCCGGGTAATGCTAACCTGGATGTCTCAACAATCCAGTTATCGGATAGTGCAGGAGGAAGGTTCACTATAGTGACAAATCCGTCACCTGTAACCATATTTCCGGGAGCAGATGCGACGTTTGAAATGCAGTTCTCTTCTCCCAACGGAGTTGTATTTTTTGGAACCGTTGAAATAGCCAGCAATGATCCTGACGAAGATCCGTTCGTATTCCGTGTGAAAGGTATGGCGAAATAATTGATATATATAATATATAGATGGAAGGGGCCTAATGGAAAACAAAATCTCCATAGTGGTGAACAATCGATACAGGAGCGTGTATTATGACAGCTCACTGAAAGACAGGGAGGCTCAAAGCGTATCTGATAAATTATTGAAAATCAGGGCCAACCGCTGGAAAGAAAAAAAGATATCCATGATATTCCTGATACATTCCAGCCAATCTTCATCACGAAACATCAATTATGTAAAAGAAACCATCGAAAGGGATGGGCTTGGTGTTGTATCAATACCTGTGCAACCCGCGGGAAGCATGTCCATGGACATTATCCATTCCATCATTGAACGTATGTACAAGAGTGTAAGCAGGGCGAATATACTGGTATTGTCTCTGCATGAAAAAGACCTTCTTGGTTTTATAATTGGTTCGTTGCTGGTATATTCCGGTGTTCCAGTGAAAGAAACACTTGGTTTAATGCGGGAAAGCGTGATCCATGTGGCCGATGATGAGAAAATGACTACACTGCTGGAGAAGTTTATTGAGTATTGTGGTACCGAATGCGGCATCAGGGGTAACGGAAAGGAGCCGGCCCATGTTATAGATACTGTTGCAGATGAACAGCAGCATGATGCTTACCTTAAAGATCAATCCATGGATGATAAAAAAAAATACCTGGAAGAAACACAGGATGCGAAAAAACCGGCTGGTAATGAAACAGATAAACAGGTTTTCAAGAATATACGGTTCCCCATAAGAACCAAGCTTATAGGAATGGTGTCATTCATACTGGTAGTGTCAATGGGTTTGATGATTGCGCTGGCTACATATTTTTTTCGTAATGACAGTGAAATACGAGTACAGGAAAGCAACCTGAAATTATCAGATGTAATGGGACAGAAGGTTTTTTCTGAGCTGAAGATGATCGCTGAGAAATCACAACTTGTTGCAGATAGTCTATTTGGAAAAAGTTCGTCTCTGTCAAAGACAGTAAACCCGGTTGATGTAATTATGATGAATGATCCTGATGTGCTGTTGGTGGGTGGAGGCAGGCTGGATCCCGGATCAGGGGATATCCGTTTTTCATTCAGCCGTGTAAACGATGCTGCCAGCAGGGAGGCCGGTATATCACCCGGCAAAATAAACTCTGTTGTAGAGAAACATGCCGGGAAACTGTCCCTGTCTGGAAGTGATATGGCAGTACAGAATTTTTCTCCGTTTCTTTCATACCCTGTCCTGGCTGTTATCACCCGTCACCGGCAAAGCGAAAGAGATACAGGTGACACGGTAATGGTCACCCTTATAAAACAGGAAAGACTTATCAAGGCAATTGAAACGCAGGGGATAACAGAGACATTCATGGTGAATGAAAATGGTGACCTGATAGCTCACAGCGACAGCAGGCTGGTGCTGGCTGGTGGAAACATGGAAAATCTTCCCATAGTGCAGATGATGATGAAAAGCGGTGTGGCCAATGGACAGACCCGCTATGTTGACGAAGATGGAGAAGCCTGCCTTGGATCTTTTATGAAGACAGGTGTTGCAGGTATCGGGGTAATCACTTCTGTTCCGGAGGAACAGGCATTCGCCGAGGTGTATAATATTCAGCGGAGAAACCTGTACATACTGGTGATAGTATTAAACCTTGCCGTGCTGGTTGTATTCGTTTTTTCTAAAACATTGACAGGCCCTATTCGCAGCCTTGTGGCTGCTACCAGGAAAATACAGGAAGGAGATTATAACGTTGATATAACAACGAATACGAATGACGAGGTAGGGTTACTGACCACATCCTTTGTTGAAATGGGTAGAGGTCTACAGGAAAGAGAGAAAATGAAGGATGCCTTTGGCAAATTCGTAAATAAAAATATCGCGGACATGGTTCTCAGGGATGAAATAAGCCTGGGGGGAACAAAACAGGATGTGACAGTGCTTTTTACTGACCTGAGAAATTTTACCGCGCAATCAGAGTTGATGTCACCGGAAGAGGTGGTGGAATTTCTCAACCAGTATCTCACCAGGATGGTACAGTGTGTACATGACAATTCAGGAATCGTTGATAAGTTTATTGGTGACGCCATTATGGCATTGTGGGGAACCCCTGTATCATCTGAAGACGATACAACGCGGGCAGTGAATGCCGCGCTTGCCATGCGACGGGCGCTTATCAGTTTTAATCGTGAACGAAAAGACCTGGGGACACAACCGGTTCGAATTGGGGCTGGTATCAATACGGGATCAGTGGTGGCAGGCCAGATCGGATCACCTGATCGTATGGAGTACACGGTAATTGGTGACACGGTAAATCTCGCGTCAAGAATTGAAGCACTGAATAAGCCATTCGGTACAGATATCCTGCTCACCGAGAATACGCTGAAAATTGTAAAGGATGAATTCGATTGTGTTCCCATGGAAAAAATTAAGGTGAAAGGTAAAAAAGACCAGATACAGGTATACGCGGTATTAGGGCGCATGGATGATGATGACCGACCGCGTACCGTAGAAGATTTACAGTATAGAATTGGCTCCCATGCTGAAAGAAAGGGGGAAAGTCAATTAAGCCTGGAAGAAGAAAAGTATGAAATTCTTCAATAAAGAATTACTGCCTCTAATTGTGCTTGGGGCAGCGGCCATACTGTTCGGGTTACTGTTATACCATGATATGTCCGCGTCAATAAACATGTCTGGCGGGAAAAAAATAGGTGAAATACAGTTTACCAGTAAAACAGCCCAGCGAAAATATGCCAACCAGGTAATATGGGAACGGGTGAGTTCTAATACGCCGGTGTTTAACGGTGATTCAATACGTACAGCGGGTTTCTCTGAAGCCGTGATAAACCTGCAGGATGGAACCGAAATTTCCCTTCATGAGAACAGCATGGTGTTGCTGAGTGTAACTGAACGAAAAATGGCTGTTGATTTCAGCCGGGGATCAATGACGGTCAGGAAGCGAAAGAAGAATGACGAATTTCAACTGGCAATAGCTGCCGGTGCGTTAAATGTGGCCGTAGATGAAAGTCACCTGATAATGAAAAAAGAAGAAAACGAAGAAGTTGATGTAACGGTGCAGGAAGGGGAGGCGAGATTACTTTCAGAAGGTGAGGGTGACGTGGTGCTTTCTCGCAACCAGAAAGCAGTGTTCAGGCCTGGCAGCAGCAATGCCAGTGTAACGGATCTTCCGGTTACACTTGTAGCTCCGCAAACAGGTGCCTTCATAGCGGGAAGGGGAAGCCTCCAGCCGGTTCGGTTTACCTGGGAATATAATCGGCCAGTGCAGGCTGCTGTGCTGGAGATAGCAGGAGATCGAAATTTTAGAAATATTATTAAAAAATCAAGAGTAACAGAAACTTCAACTGTTGAAAGACTGGAAGAGGGTGGGTATTTCTGGCGTATCTCCAGTGTAGAAGATGACCAATCCTCATCAGGATGGAATAAATTTACCGTTTTGCGAATAGAGCCGTTGAAACTTGTGAAGCCGGGTAACGCGCAAACTATACCGGCAGCAGGGGATACTCAACTGGTTCGTTTTACATGGAAGCCGCACAGGCACATGAATTCATATGTGCTTCGTGTGGCAAGTGATCCCGAAATGAATGAAATAATTGTACGTAAAAACAGTATCACAACGGATATGGCTGTTGATGTCCCCTCGAAAAAAGGTTCGTATTACTGGTCGGTACGGGGTGAAGCTGCCCTCCAGGGGCTGAAAGAGTACTCGGTGAGCAGCAGGGTATTCAGTTTTACCATGGAACCGGTTACCGCCGGGGATCCTGTAAAGCTGATCCGTCCCGAAGGTGATGAACGTGTTATTCGAGACGCGGTGAACTGGCAGGCAATCCCGTTTTCCTGGAAGAAAATGAAGGGGGTGGACAAGTATGAGCTGCAGGTTGCCGACAATCCTTCGTTTTCAGAAAAGGTGTGGCAGGGCAGAACTGCCGGTAACGTGGTGCTGATGGAAAAATCATTGGAACCGGGAAAATACTACTGGCAGGTGGCCCCGGTAATTGAGAACAGCGTTGATCATGAACTGTTAAGTGAAAAACGAACTTTTTCTGTAGACCGGGAATATGACATCGGATTGATTAAACCGGCAGAATCTTCAGAAATATCCATTCCTTCCGGCAGAACCGATATACCGGTAACTTTTTCCTGGCGGGGGTATGATGGCGACTTCAGGTATAAGCTGGAGATATCAGCAGGGTATGACTATAAAAGTATCTATGATTCGCGAACCGTTTCGGCCAGCAATGTAACCCTGCCTTCTCTTGAGGCGGGCGAATATTTCTGGAGGGTTACCTTGATAAATCCCGAGGGAGAAGAGGTTGCCCGAAGCGTACCCCGATTGATAAAGATCAGGGGAAATCTCAATTCTCCAGTGGCCCTTACACCGAGAGAAGGTGACATCGTTAATTTGAAAACAAGCAATTCATTCACCATTGCCTGGCAGAGAGTAGACGGTGCCGATGAATACATGGTAACTCTGTATTCTGTTGATGGAAATAAAAGAAACAGGATCAAGGAATTCCGTACCGGTTCAACCAGTATTGAAATGGATCAGCTGCACCTGCTTGACGAGGGGAGATTCGAATGGTCTGTCAGGGCCATGGATACCGCCCGTGATGACAATAAAGTTGTTTTGAGAGAAAGTGCTGAAGAGCATAACAGTTTTATCGTTACACTGGGGCGCAGGATGGAAAGGCCAAAAATAATATCACCCAGAATTCAGTATGAATAATAAGAGGTTCAGAATAGCACCGATGCCATGCCTGTTTCTTATCGTGACTATTCTGGCAATGCCTGTATACCTGCAAGGAGAAGCTGAGAGTAAACGCGAAGATATCACAAGTCCCTATCTGAAGTGGAAACCGGTAGAGGGGGCTACCGAATATATTGTTGAGATAATCGGGAAAGGAAACAGGTCAGTTGTTACAAGGAGAGTTTATACCAATACATTGAAGGTTTCATTGCCACGGGGTGAATATCGGTTCCGTGTTGGAGCGGTTAATAAATTCAAGAAGGTCGGAAGCTGGACGAAATGGAATTCTCTGGTGATCCTTACAACCCCGGAGCCCGTGTTCACCGGTTTGTCCCCAGACAGGGCCAAAACAGGTGTTTCAAACAGGAAAATCATCCTGATGGGGGAGAACATTATTCGCGGGGCCATGGTGCGCGTTCTGCGTGGTGATGAATTGCTGAATGTTCGCGATATTCAATACAAATCCGATTCAGAAATACATCTTACCGTACAGCTGGATGATGCTGAAAAGGGAACGTATAACATAGAAATAATAAATCCCGGGGGCAAGCGGACCAGGGCCAATGACGTGTTTATTATTGAAGATTCCCGGCAGGGGCCGGAATCTGCAACAGGCGCCCCGTTTTCTTATGATGTATCAATGGGATATCATCTAACCATGCCGGTTTCCAGGTGGTCTGATGTTTTTGAAATTTCCATGGCAGGGGCCCATGTTACAGGTGATACAAGATTGTCTTCTATTCCGGTATTGAAACATATCCCATTTCCAGCTAACCCCGGGTTTCTGATCGAGGCATCGTATACCATGTACAACGGAAAAGATAGACCTTCGAAAGTGACCGTAAGTATGAATCAAATTCTTGGCGGTGGACGAATCTATTATCCCGTGAAAATTGTTAAGCCCGTTATATTAAAACTTTCCGCGGGGGGCGGGATAGCGGTTAGTACCTTCAAAAAACAGGGTGTTTATATCGAGTCAGAAACCTACACTTCAAGAGATGAATACCTGGTTTCCGGGTTTTCTCTCATGACCCCTTTTTCATCTTCATTCTTCATGGAAGGCGGTATCGATTACATGGTAACCAGGTATCTTGATGTGCACATGCAGTCCATCCGTTTTTATGCAAATGGCGGAGTTAGATTTTAAAAAAATAGGCGGTCTGGACGGTTTATTATTGACACACCCTCAAGCTTGTGATAATTTTGTAGTTGCATATAAGTCGATAACGATATAAGTAGAGTGTGAGGGGGAGTCATGAGAAGAAGATTACTGTCAATTTGTATTATTTTACTTGGAGTTGTGTTTTTCGTGTCACAGGGACAGCCGGGAAGTGCCGCGGTTGAACACCTGGATTACGGCCTGTACTGGTTTGGTTACAATAACAACAGTCAGAAATTTGTTGAAGGACAGGGGAATCAGTATTATGACCCGTCAAAACCAGTGATCATTTACTGTCATGGATGGCAGAAGGATACCAGTGTGAACGGATACGCTCGTGAGAATTTTCATTTTGTTCATGGAGAAGCGGATGTATTTGTTCAGCATTCATGGCTGGAAAAAGGCTGGAACGTGGGTGTGTTCTACTGGAACCAGTTTGCCGACGAGAACGAGGTGGCTGATGCAGAGGCAAAGATATGGAGCGCGTATGGTCCTAAAGGAATGAGATACCGTCTTGATGACGGAACTTACAGTACAACACAGTCACCTGGTACTTCTGTTGGGAATATACTTTATCAGCAGTATGTACAGGCTGTTTCGGGAAACACAAGCGGAAAGATCAGGATTGCCGGCCATTCACTTGGCAGCCAGCTGGCATGTTACCTTGCAGGATCTGTATTCGATGCCATAAACGACGGGGTGCTGCCTGAGAACATGCTGCCCGACCGTGTGGCGTTGCTTGATCCTGCCTGGACTAAAAATGGCAAGAGTTACCTGGGTGACATGGATGGTGACGGGAATAATGACTGGACAGGTGAACGGAGCCGATGGTGGCTCTTTGACATTATGGACGAGTATTCCGGTTTCGTGGTGGAATTGTACAATACCACCGGTCTTGACCTGGGATTTGTGTGTGACAATAATTCTGCCCTGCGTGAACGGGTAGCCTGTACGTCGCTGCGGCCATGGTATTACGGTTCTTTTGAAATAGATAAAAAGCATGTTGCCGCACGATATCATTATTTCTGGACGTATGATTTTTCCCCGCCTGTAGAATGTACGATAAGCTGGTGGCGAAGGAAGGCAACAGGCAACGACGCGGCATCAGCCTCGACGCCGGACTGGCGGATAAAGGACATGATGGGAAGCGGGTATTACTGGGACCAGGTAGAAGGCCGTTACACCGAGACACCATCTGATGACTGGTTTGAAAGGAAGAGTCAGTAGTTGTTAAAAATGATATTACTGTAACAGAATAGATCAATTAAAAAAGGATAACCTCTGGTTATCCTTTTTTAATATAACCGGCTTTTCTTTGCCGGTTTGTATGAGTATTATTTCTGCTGATCAGTCATGACATACTGCACATTTATTACTAAGCTTTAACGCGGTATGACAATCCATGCATTGTCCCATGGGCATTTTGTCGTTAGTCTTAATGGTTGCACGTCTGCTGTCTGCCTTGTTCCCATGGCACGCTGCGCATTGGGCGGGCATGGTGCCATGTGCTTTAGCACCTTCCATGACGGCTTTATGGCTGAAATATACCAGGCTGGGCTGCCGGGAGTATGATTCCCAGGGACTGTCATTGTCTTTGTAGTCATCAAACATAGGCTTTCTGGCCGGCAGTGACCTTCCATCAACACGGGTGACCGTGGTGGAGCCTTCACGACTATGGCAACCAACACATGTTTCAATCGTGGGTATACCTTTAAATCTTCCATTAGAATAATACCCGTGACAATCGGTGCAATCTGATATTCCGTAGATTGAAACCGCGTCATCTTCATTCATCTTTGCAAGATGTGACTTGTGATCAAATGGTATGGCCTTTTCGGCCTTGTTCGCCATTACATAGTCACAAGACTTACCGAAAAGTGTAAAGGAAATAACCAGCAAAACTATAAAGGGAATGCCAAAGAGAAGTAGTGATCGTTTCACGTTTGTACTCCTTATATTGGGGAGTTGTTTAGTAAATATAATATCCTTCTAATATGTACCAATAAAACCTGAATTTTATATTAGACGAATTTACTATCTAAAAATGGAAGTTTTGTGTCAACACAATAAAAAAAATTTTTTTTGGATAAGGCAGGATTTTTCAGGTATGAACATGATTTTCACCATTTATAATGATGAAGCTGTTATTTCTTGCTTTGCATATACATAATATGTTATATCTTTTTATTAAATCAACACAATAGGTGGTGGGCGAGGCCCTGGATACGAGAACAGGTACCCGTGCGTAAATAGATTTCATGATGATTTCACTGGATATCCTGCCTGTGGACAGGATCATTTTATCATCAAGGGCAATGTTTTTATTAAACGCGTATCCGATAACCTTGTCAATAGCATTATGCCTGCCGATTTCATCAAAAAAAGCTTCCTGTTTCCCATTAATATCCACAAGGGCACTGCTATGGACACCATGAGTCTTTTCGTGAAGTGATGATTGTGATAAAAATGTATTCATGGCATTACGTATAACCTCAGCCCTGACATCCGGGAGTGATTGATACACGTAATCTGCAGATGGCAGGTCCCTCTTACTACCTTTGCCACAGGTGACCAGGGAGGGAATTCTGGACAGCGCCTGTCTTACCTGTTCAGTCGGGGTGACAGTAACAGCTGCTATCATTTCATTGCTGTCGAGATCGATATTCTTAATATCACGTGTTTCTTCTATTAAACCTTCCGCTACCAGGTGACCGGTCAGCAGTTCTTCCATGTTATTGCCGGAGCAGGCGATTGTAACAAAAGGATGACCATTCAATGTAACAAACACCGGATATTCTGTACTGATGGCAATTTCAGCAGGCCGTTTTGAATTATTTGAGTATTCGTGTACGGGTATATATTTGTATTCTGGCAGATTCATTCTTTTCTTCAATGTAGTGATGTAATATCATCCTGGTAGTTGATATTGGCAAATATGCTGGAAGGATCTTCCGCGTAGAAGAATATTTCGTCCTCGATTACTTCACGCAGGGCGATTTTATCAAAAAAATTGATAATTTTTCTCTCATCAGCATCAATAAGTTCTTTTATGCTGGATAGACAGTTTTTTGAGTATATGGCATGAAGTGGCTCATAATTACCGTATAAATTCGGTATAACAACGTCATAAAAGTCAGGCAGTTGTGCCATGTATGATATAAATTCACCACTCAAGTAGGGCATGTCAGTAGCAAATATAAAAGTTCTGTGGGCGTTTGAAACATTCAGGGCGGTATAAATACCACCCAGTGGCCCCTTGTCCTTTATAATATCCGGGTGAGTTGGTATTCCAAGATAGTTGAATTTTTCGGTATCGTTGGAGATGATGCCTATCTCGCCAAACAATGGCCTGATTTTTTCAAACACATGTTCAATAAGAGGTTTTCCATTAAATGAATAGAGGGTTTTGTCCTCTTTGAAACGGGTGCTTTTCCCTCCCGCCAGTATGTACGCGGAAATTGTATCACTCATATTCTTTCTCTATGGCTTCTTGTATCCCATGTCCAGGGCTGATGCATCCAGAAAACTGGTGATAATGTTTTCTACTGTAAGATCATACCTGGCATCATCATACTGCTCAGGAATATGCAGGGTTTTTATGTATCCTTTGCATTTTTCACAGTAATCGAACCGGTACAATTTGTCTTCTTCGTATGTGAAGAATCCCAGGGTTTCCATATCCTGGTTTCCGCATACGGTGCAGCATACACGCTTGAACTGCCATTCGTTTTCACAGAGGGCGCAATGAAGGATACGCTTGTTATCCTTCATTGCTACTATCTTTGCCATATCCGGCAGAAAACCACAAAATGGACAAACGGACTCCTCGGCCCAGTCATGTTCATTGTAATCGATCATATGTTTTTCACGAAGCAGGGTGAACACTGGTTTAAACAGGTTGATGATGACGAATAATAAGCCTTCGAGACCGGTTTTCGCTGTTGCTGCCGTTTTTTCAAGCGAATCATAATCCCGATCTACGAGTGATCTGGCCAGCTGAAGGTACAGTGAAAAATCAGAATGAAGCATGGAATCAAGTTTGTCAAAACGAAAGTCCTTCTGGTAATTTTCAATTATTTTCAATAGTTCTTTCAACGCGGTATCAAGAAAGGGCTGTAATGATTCCGGAAATGAAAGCTGGTGGCTTTTGAGTACCGGCAGTGTATCGTTTTCTGCATTGAAAAGCTCAATGTCCATATCTTTCAGTTCCTGGTATCTGGATTTCTGAAAATCAAAAAGTGACGAGTAAAAATCAATGATGTTTTGCTGCAAAAGGTCAGCTTCAATTATTCTGTCACGGTTTTTGTTAAGATATTCTCCATGATCTGAAATAGTCATTACGTATCCCCGTTTTTTTTATTATCCTTGAATTCTATGCTGATCATAGCAGTGGAGTGCCGGTGATTTGTCAATAGATTTTAAGTGATCCTGGAGATGCCAGGGCAGTTTTCATCTTCAATTGCTTTCGGGAGTGATTTAAATTCCGGGTTACATTCATGTGACCCATTGATATAATCAGTCTATCAGCCCCCTAAATCCCCCCAAGGGCTGACTTCTACCCACAAATCAGATAATGTATTTAATACTGCAAATTATTCTGTTTCCTTTATCCCCCTCCCTCAATATTATTCATGACATCATTATTCCAGTATCGTATCAC
>CAZAOK010000091.1:0-15903 GCA_964486725.1 uncultured Leptospiraceae bacterium | reverse complement strand
ATTCAAAATTGACATTGAAATTTGTTTTATTACCCGAAATTTAATTCACTCCCAAGGACCACCGCTAAGGCCCTAAGGACGCGAAGGACACAAAGGAAAGGATAATAATATTAATCTATGAAATCAGGGTCTTTCCGGATTATTGGGAATTGAAAATAATTTGTAACTACTCAGCTATTATCAGGATAAAGATCATTTGCTTCATAATGAACAGTTATCGAGATGGTTCCCCCCGCCTTCGGCGTCGCTCAGCACGGCGTCGAGCGAAGCGGGCGGTTTCATAATCTTTTCTTTACGCTCACTGCGCCATTAGTGCCTTAGCGGTGAATCCTCTGTGATCATTAACGAAGAAAATTTCCTTGACTCAATACGGGGCAGGCGGAATTCTTAAAAAGGTACCTTCAAATTTGAAAAACTTTCAATATATTGGTATATTAGTATATTGTACCTGGTAAAAAATTATCAAGGAATTAGCCATGAGAACACTAGTATATTACGGGAACGAAACCCTGAGAAAAAAAGCTGACCCGATCAGTGATATAACGCAGGAAACAATTGACCTGATAGATTCCATGTTTAATATAATGAACAAGGAAAGCGGAATTGGCCTGGCCGCCCCGCAGGTTGATCTTCCTTTACAGGTAGTTACCATAGATATAAGGATGTACGAGGGGCCAGCACTTGCCCTTATCAACCCGGTTATTACATCATTTTCCGATGATACCGAGCCTTACGAAGAGGGGTGTCTTTCGTTGCCGGGCATATCTGAGAACGTGGTACGTCCATCTGCAGTAGAAGTTAAAGCCCTTGCACCTGATGGCAGCGAAATCGAATTTCAGACAGACGGGCTGCTTGCACGGGTCATACAGCATGAACTGGACCATCTGAATGGTATCCTTTTCATTGATCACCTGGAAGACTACAAGCGAAAGGAACTCACTTCAACGCTGAAAAAGATCAAAAAGATGAACAGAAAAGCCTCATGAGAACAGGCTTCTTCGGCACACCACAGATCGCGGCGTATTGCCTTGATGAGATACTGAAAGAATATACAGTATCATGTGTAATCACATCACCGGACAAACCCGTTGGAAGGGGCAGAAAACTGACCCCATCACCGGTAAAAGAACTTTCTCTTACACATAATATACCCGTCCTTCAGCCTCAATCATTGAAAGATCCGTCATTGCATGAGCAGATGAAGGGATTTGAATGTGATCTTTTTATAGTAGTGGCATATGGAAAAATCATTCCCAGGCTGCTATTTGACATGCCCCGGTATGGCACGATAAATCTGCATCCATCTTTGCTTCCTCTTTACAGGGGGGCTGCCCCCATACAGTGGGCACTTATCAATGGTGAAAAAAGAACAGGGATCACGGTACAAATGATCAACGAAGAACTTGATGCCGGGGATATTCTTCTGCAGGAAAGAATAGACATACCCATCGACATGACTGCCGGTGATCTCTATGACCTGGTATTGCCGAAGGGAGCAGCTATGCTGCTAAAAACAATTGCCGGCCTTCAGGATAACACCATAAAACCTGAACCACAAGATGATTCACAGGCAACCTATTGCGGAAAGATTGATACCGAAACCGCAAGGATAGATTGGAACAAGACAGCAATGGAAATACATAACCTGGTGAGGGGATTAAACCCGCGACCTGTAGCATGGACAACCTTTCGTGATAAAAAGATCAAAATATGGCGCACAATGCCTGTTGAAGATACCTTACCGAAGGGATCCACTCCCGGATCAATTCATATATTGCCCGGAAAGCGGCTTGTTACACAAACCGGCAGTAGATCACTTGAGATATTCCAGCTTCAGCCAGAAACAAAAAAAACCATGGACAGCCGTTCATTTCTCAACGGCTATCACCCCGTCGAAGGCGAAGTTTTTTCCAGTTAAAAACACGGTAGAATAATTGACAAACAATTCAGTCACTTTTAGATTATAGCCATGTCCAGAAGAAGAATAAAAAATAAGCAGAATATACACGAACCGGGATATTTCCACGATGACACTGTATTCATTGCCCGTGAGAAAAAGAAGGCCAGGGATCTTCGCCACACAGCATGGTGGAGAAAGAAAATTTCCCCCGGCAAATGCCATTATTGCGGCAGGCAGTTCAATATAGCTGACCTTACAATGGATCATGTAATACCGCTGGCCCGGGGTGGAACCTCAGAACGAATCAACCTGGTTCCTGCCTGCAGGGAATGTAACGCGCAAAAAAAATATCTTCTCCCTGTTGAATGGGAAAAATACCTGAACAGCATAAAAAACAGTGATCAATAACAAAATATATTTGCAATATGCATATTTATTACGCTACAATAACGCTCGCTTGGCTGTAAACGATACATTACAGATTAACTAATAAATTACGTATACGGATCCGGTTATGACCAATGGCGCAAATCAGGAAACCTTGAAAAGTGGTGACCTCCTCATAATTCAGGGAGAAGAACCTAAGTATATTTACTTTCTCATGAGTGGCTCACTCGAAATATTGTCAGCTCCCGAAGAATTCGACGGCCTTGACAGGGGATTAATTCTTCAAAAAAGCAAACGCGTAGGGGTCATTAAAGGAAAATCCCTGATTTCCGGGCTCAGCATACTGTTTACCGAACCGTACAGCAAATCAATACGGGCAATGGAAGAATGCCAGGTGCGGAAGTATCCCCTTAAAGAAGGTGGATTTCGCCAGATATCCCAGTCTGATCCTTCATTTGCAATTATAATTCTTTCCCATGTGTTCAAGCGCCTTGAATTATCCATGGCAGATGCCAGAAAATATACACTGTTGTATCAAAACCTGTCACGCATCAATGACAACATTGCCCTTATTTCCCGTGAACTATCAGGTGATGAGATCCCCGAGAAGGTTGCCCCCAGGGTTGAAAACCTTTATGAAACCTACAAGGAAAATGGTGGTGATTTCCCCACCCGTTTTGACTCAAAGTTCCTGGTAAAAGACAACAGCAATATATTGCAGAAAAAATACTCTTTTCCCGGCCTTCCCATGGAGAGTCTCATTGATATAAAACAGTGCAATTTTCTCAGAAGATTTGTCGGCCTGGACAACAAGCTCCTTGGGGCCATGATACATGCTGATCCAACCATTCCCACTTACATTTTTACATGCGTAACTGATAACCTCTTGAAGGTACTTGAGCGCATAGAAAATATTCATAATTCCATCGACGAAGAACTCAGTTATCTTTTCGGCGCAGATTCAAGCTGGGCATCATTTCTCGTTGATGAGGGAAAATACGATCTCTGGATGGCCAGCGGCAGGTTAAGCGATGAATTTCTGAAAAATTTTGTGGCGCTTGCCATTAAGGTTCATTCATTTTACGAAGAGATTTCAGGTGGAAAATTATCACAAATTTATCCCGGGTTTAAGAAGCTTCACGGATTTTTTCAAAACAAGCAGGAAACTGCTCCTGCAGCTGGTACATCGAAGGAAACGAAAACAGCAGCCGGCACCGTGTCCCCCTCAAATATCAACGCGTTGTATAACAACTCCATTCACCAGATATTTGAGTTCAGCCTGGTTGACAAAGAATTTCAGAAAAACTTTCTTAAGCTCTTGAATGAATTCAGAAACATGAAAGATCCCATGTCCACCGAAAGCGATGGCCGCAAGATACGCCGCCATATATCACGTTTTTACTGGGATCTCTTTGGTAAGGTATTTGTGCGGGCAAAATCTGAACCGCAGTTACCACAGCCGGTTAAACTCATGCTTAATTTCGGCTTCCTTGACGAAAACCTTATTGACGAAGAGCAGCTTCAGGAACTACACCAGTTATCGCTGAAACTACAGGAAACAACAGAACTACCCATTCATTACGAACGGGAATTTCTCACCAGGATATATAACGAAGAAGAACTCCCCAGCATAACCGAGATGGGTCTTACCTATGAACAACATCTTCGTGAAGAGGAGCGACACAAGAAAAAGAAAGAACTTGAAAAGGATGCCGCGCTTGATGCCAACCTGCGAAAAGTCTTTTTTGAGATCAGACACCGGGTATCACAAACCGTGGCGATCTGTTATGGCTCCACGGCTTCAGCATTCCCAATTCTTACTTCTTATGCCATGAAAGGGAACCCCACAAACTTTTATGTTTCCAAGAAAAACCTGGAAACCATAATAAACGATCTTCGTGACATTGATTTTTCGGTTTTTTACCGGGAAGTCTCCGCTATGATTGGAGACAACAAGGAACTCATAAAAGAAGAAGTAGTGCCTGATTTTATACTTGTTCCCTCATTTGGAACAAAAACCATGCTATGGCAGGAACTTGTGGGAACCAACCGCCGCACAAGGGGCCGCATTACTGTTCCCATATTTTTCATGGGAGACTTAAAGAAAAGCCTGGCGCATACATTCGCAACCTTCAGATGGGAGCTTAACAGAACCATCATGGGCGGGCTATGGGCTGACCCAATCGATGGTGGCCTGACGGGATTATATTTTGATTATATCAACACCTACAAGAAGAATCCTAAACTGTCACTTGAAGCCAAGAACAAGGTAACCGAACGATTTAAAAGTATACGAACCAACAGGGACAGGTTCGCCGACGATTACGTGATGTGGCTGCTCTATGAGAAAGACGGCATAATGAAGCTTAACGGCGTTGTTCGCGATATGTTCTACAAGCAGATTCCATTTAAGAAAGATATACGGGAGCGTCTTGAAAACATGCCGGCCTACAATGAAATAGCCAACAGGTTTAAGAATGTACATACAAGGGAAGTAACAGGCTACCAGAGACGTTTTAAGAAATATTCCGATGAAGAAGGGAACCTTCCAGAAAAACTGCAGCAATTCATGGATTTCCTGAACAAGTAGCATTTTACACTCTATCGGATTTCTTTTTTGTCGCACATCATATATGTGCTACATTATTACCATGCAACATTGTATAAGATGACAAATTTCCTACTGACTGAAATATTATATTATGACTGAAAAGAAAAAGATAACCGGTATAATTCAGAGCTACAGTACTCGCGCACGGGATAAAATTTTCAACCTGGGAGCTTCTATATTCATGGAAGCAGGACTTAGCCAATATGTGGATGATGTATTCGCGTGTGCTGATGAATTGATAAAGAATGCTGTTAAGGCAAATTACAAGTTCCTTCTCATAAAAGACGCCTTATACCGGCAGTTCACCCAGCAATACCCGGAAAAATCCCACCAGGAGATTGAGGATTACCTTGATAACCTTCTGAAAGATAAAACCCAGTTCGACACCCTTGCCGATATCATTCGAAAAAAAGAAGACATTTCAGCTCGAGTGCGGGAGATACTCAACCAGGAAAACAAGTTTCTCACTACAAAGAATAAAGCATACCGGGATGGACATAAACTTTCCAGCCAGGATCTCAACTCAATTAAAGATATTGAAGAATTTCAGTCTATCAGGCAAAAAATGATAGATGAAAATATCCGTATAATCCTTAAAATGCAGTACGAGCCTGATTTCATCTATATCGAGGTAACTAACACGGCCCCCATATTAACTCACGATCTCAATCGCATACATCAAAAAAGAGATGAATACAGGCATTACCGGGACGAGGGAAAAGAATACGAATTTTTCATTAACAACATCGATACCAGTGATTCCGGATTCGGCCTGGGATACGCCAAGATCGACAGTTTCCTCTCCAACCTGGGTCTCAACCCTGACACCTCGGTAGCCATTATTTCGTCCAACAATACCACGGCATTATTATCCATCCCCCTCGCTTCATTACGCAAAGAACAGATAGCATAAATACATTTAGTTGACTTATTATCTTATCTATGTATGATCCTTCTAAAAGGCGGGGGACGTCACTGGTTTCATCCTGACACATGCTGACCATGGAAAATCAGGCATCAACAGAACATGTACTGGACAAGCTGAGAGAACGCACACCCCTGGTGTGGATTCCCGGCCATTCCTGCCATGTGCCCTCCGCACATGAGCCCCCCGCACCACCCATCGGCATTGATGACATCATGGATGCCGAAAACAGGCTGAGCAGGTTTGCCCCCCTCCTGGCACGCCTGTTCCCTGAACTGGAAGAAACAGAAGGCATCATAGAATCACCGCTCACTCCAGCGCCTGCCATGCAGAAGTCACTGGAATCCAGGTATAACACCCGGTTCAACGGCACCCTCTGCATAAAACAGGATCACGCCCTCCCCGTGGCAGGCTCAGTGAAGGCCCGTGGAGGAGTGTATGAAGTTCTGCATGTTACCGAACAGATAGCACAGCAGAATGGCTTCCTGAAAGGCTCTGACCCCTATACGCGCCTTACAGACCCCGATGCCCGAAATGTTTTCCAAAAGTACACATTTTCCGTTGGAAGCACCGGCAACCTGGGCTTAAGCATCGGTATTACCGCAACCGCCCTTGGTTTCAAGTCGACGGTACACATGTCATCTGACGCGAAAGAATGGAAAAAAGAACTACTGCGTTCACACGGGGTAGAAGTTATAGAACACTCTTCAGACTATACATCAGCGGTAACCCTGGGCAGGGAAGCCGCGGCAAAAGATCCCGGCACACATTTCGTTGATGATGAACACTCCCTGCTTCTTTTCCTGGGATACAGCGTGGCGGCACTTCGCCTGCGCCACCAGTTGAATAGCGCGGGAATCACCGTTGATGCCCATCACCCGCTGCTGGTATACCTGCCCTGCGGGGTGGGAGGTGCCCCCGCCGGGATAACCTTCGGGCTCAAGCAGATTTTCGGAGACTCAGTTCACTGTTTCTTCGTAGAACCAGTGGAATCACCCTGTGTGTTGCTGGGCCTGTTGACAGGTTTCACCCGGCCTGTCTCGGTATACGACGTGGGGCTGTCCAACAGAACCGATGCCGATGGTCTTGCGGTTGCCGCTCCCTCAATGCTTGCCGGAAGGCTTGTAGCACAACATGTAGCCGGCTGCATTACGGTGCCTGACGAAGAACTGTACCGCATACTGTACATGCTGCACACATCAGAGGGAATGCAGGTAGAACCTTCCGCGGCCGCGGGTCTTTACGGATATACCATAATCTCTTCAACCGGCCCGGGAAAAGAATACCTTGAAGGTATGCGCATACCTGGAAAAACCGCCACACATATTGCCTGGACCACGGGGGGGCGCTTTCTTCCAGCCGAAGAATTTCAGAAACTGCTTATACGGGGAAAAGATCAGTAGAGGTAATACCTGCTGGATTTCTTTTTAAATACGTCCATATCATGTCCCACAATTTCAATGAAATCGTCGAATGACCACCCCAGTTCAATAGATTTCCTGTAATGATCGGTACCCACAAGGTAGTCCACGTCAAACATGCGGCGGTACTTTTCCCACCTGAATTGCCTGTATTCTTTATGCAGGTAACTTGTGAGTATATACGAAAATCTCACCGGGCTGAAAGACCCACCCACGTAGAATATCTGTACACCGGCGCATCTTCTGCCCTTGTACTTGGAAAAGGTGGGTTTGAAATATACCGGTCTGAAACTGAAATTGTTATTGCAGAGTTTGTTCAGGTCCCGGCTCATTTTCTCCGCGTTGATCCATGGAGCACCAATGTACTCAAAGGGTTTGGTGGTTCCCCTCCCGAGGGAGATGTTTACCCCCTCCAGAAGCACAACCGCGGAATATACTATGGACGATTCATAGGTAGGAAGGTTGGGTGACGGGGGCACCCATGGCAGACCCGTTTCATGGTACATCTGTCCCTTGCTGAACCCCTTCATGCGGATAACACGTAATTTCACATCCCTGGTAAATTCCCCCCTGTAATACAGTGCGGCTTCCGCGGGGGTCATCCGGTACAGAAAGGTTGAAGGGAAAGCGCTGATATGCCGGGAGTAAAATTTATTGTCAAGAAAGGGGCCGTCAATTTCCAGAAAACCCAGTGGATTGGGCCGGTCAAGCACTACCAGTTCAATACCTGTTCCATTAATAGTATCCATTAGAAACTTCAATACCGAGATGTATGTGTAACATCGCATTCCCATGTCCTGGATATCAAAGAGAATCACGTCGGCGATACGCAACAGGCCTTTCAGAGATGATCTTTCCAGCTTGTGAAGGTTGTAGATGATAAGGTTCTTTCTTTTGTCTACATTGTAAAGACGCCTGTCATATTCATTGTGATATCCGTAAAGCCCATGCTCTGGCACCAGCGCAAAGGCGATTTCAATACCCCTGTTTCGCAACAGGTTGATGTTCTGCTGTAAATGGTAATCAACCCCGCTGTGATTTGTCACAAGCACCACGGTTTTGCCGTGATAATCTTTTATGTCCCCCTCCAAAAACCGTTCAAGACCGGTTTTAACGGAAGGACGATCTTCATTCATGTGGTATGTCTTCTTATTCGAAGAGCATGACAATCCCATGAGGATGACACAGACAGTAATCACCAATTGTACGGCAACTCGGTTTTTATACGCCATAGTTCTTGACATTCCCCGGTAAATTCATATGGTTATAGATCATATCGGATTTATGAAGGTACTCATTGATGAAAATACAGTATCCCCTGTTAATAGTTTACTTTTGCGTGGTACTTCTTAATTCATGCAGTCACACACCTGAACAAGGGCAGGCATCCAACGGGCCAATAGAGGCCACCTTTCATGAAGTATCCCTTGATCCCGAAGAGTACCTTGTGCCTGAATCCCAATATACCACCAGCGGGGCTGTGTTCCAGGAGAAACACCGTTCACTGATGCTTGACCTGGTTGAAGATATCAACAGCATAAAATCCCACCAGGTAAAGGAAAAGACGGTGGGGTTCTATTACGATCAGAAGACAAAGGACAGGAACCATCTCTACCTGGGGTATGATCTCATCATTTATGACAGTACCACGTATAATGCTGACTCCTATACAAGCCGGGCGCTGAAAGTAATACGTACTACCCTGCAGCCTCTTCTTGACAGAAGTAGAAATGTCTATCCAATTCTTGATGAAAAACCCGTTATCGGCCTGGTGCTTGGATTCTACTGGACACTCGACGGCAAGAGTGAATCTGTAACCGCCTGGATTGACGCGTCAGACCTGAAAAAATATCATGATCGTCGAATCACCTTCAATGAATGCATGGTGCGAAGTATATACACCGGCCAGGACAACAAGATCATTCGGCTCCTGTGATATCCCGAATCTCTTTTATCAACAGCTTCACTTCCATCATGGTGCCAACAGTTATCCTGATATATTCTGACTGCACCGGTCCGTTGAAGTAGCGCACCAGGATATTACGTTCTTTTAACTTCGTGTATAATTCTTCGGATCCCACTTTTGGATGTTTTACAAAGAGAAAATTCGCCTTTGAGGGTACGATCTCAAAACCCGCGTCAGTGAGGGCGTATTCAAGGTATTCCTTGTTATTTCTAAGCATCTCGATATTATACCTGAAGCCCTTTTCTTCAAGCAAGGCGGCATACGCCCCTGCTTCTGCAAGCCTGTCCACATTATATGAATCTTTCAGTTTTAGAAAACCGGTAATAATATCTTTTGAGGCTATGGCCAGGCCTACCCGAAGCCCGGCAAGCGAATAAGACTTGGAGAACGACCTGGTTACAACGAGATTTTCGTATTGCTTTACAAGGTCTATTGCCGTTTCGCCATAGAAGTCCACGTATGCTTCATCAACAACAAGTAAACCCTCATACCTGGAAAGAAAGGACTGTATCTTATCAATGGCAACACCTCTGCCGGTGGGATTGTTGGGATTTGCTATTATGATCATGTCATACTTCTTCTCAAGAAACGCGTCAAAGTTCACATCAAGGGATTCATCCAGGTTAATCGTATCATACGAGATGCCATTTGCCTCGGCCATGGTATAATACAACGAGTATGAGGGATACGGAAAGGCGGCAAGCCCGTCAGGTTCAATGAATCCCCTGAAAAGCAGTGTAAATATCTCGTCAGACCCGTTGGCAACAAATACGTTTTCGGGGGCCAGGGCGTTTTTTTCCGCAAAGAGCTTTCGAACGGGCATCGCGCTGGGCCCGGGGTAGCGGCGAAGGTTCCCGTTGCACTGCTTCGCGATGGCCTCAAGCACCGGGGCCGGCGGAGGAAAAGGATTTTCATTGGTATTAAGCTTGATAAACTCATTCAAGTTTTCCGGCTGCTCTCCAGGTATGTACTCAGACATATCCCGTAATGTTTTGTTCCAGTATTTCATTTTGTAACCTGTAATGTAATATTTACGCGTGGGCCGCGCCCACAAGCGAAGCCATGGTATCAATTTTCTCTTTTTCACAATATTCCTGAAGCATATCTACGAACCGGCCGCTCATACACGGATCAACCAGGTTCCCCGTGCCCACCTGTATGGCCGTGGCACCCGCCATCATGAATTCAAGAACATCCTCAAATTCCATGATGCCCCCTATGCCGATAATGGGTATCTCTACTTTTTCAAATACCTGGTACACGATTCGTATTGCCATAGGCCTGATAGCCGGGCCGCTTAGACCTGCTACCCTGTTCTTAAAATGAGGACGTCTTGTGCCGATATCAATCTTCATTCCCAGGAAGGTGTTTACAGCAGATACCGCGTCAGCTCCGCAGCTTTTCGCGGCTGCCGCGAAGGCGGTGACATCAGTCACGTTAGGGGAAAGTTTTATGATCAATACCCCTTTTGTCTCTTTTCGCACTTTTTCAACCAGGCGGGTAAATATTTTCAAGTCCTGGCCGAATGCCATTCCCCCTTCCTTCACGTTGGGACAGGACACGTTGAGTTCTACCGCGTTAATGCCCCCGGTATTTGAAAGAATACGGGCCAGTTCCATGTTCTCTTCTTCAGAATGACCGGCAATATTGGGAATCACTTCTGCCCCTTTATTTAAGAGAAAGGGCAGCTTTTCGTCCAGAAAGGTCTCAATCCCGACGTTTTCCAGACCGATGGAATTCATCATACCAGAAGGGGTTTCAATTATGCGGGGGCCCCTGTTTCCGGCCCGGGGCTTGAGTGAAAGCCCTTTCGTAAACAGGGCACCGATTTTGGATATATCAAAATAACCTGAAAGTTCCTCACCGTATCCAGCCGTACCCGAGGCCACGGTAATTGGATTTTTCAACTCGAGACTGCCTATGCGAACAGTTGTATTCACGATAATAACCTGTACCTGATTAATGAGTAATACAATTCATGCGATCTAAACAGTTTAGAAGCGGCCCCGTCAAGGATTAATCACACTCCCGGCAAGCACCAGTGAAAAAATATTGCGTCTTCATGGAATAAATATAAACCTGGCATATACTTATGAAAGGATACATGAAAATGACCTATATCACCCTTGACATCGACGGAACACTTTTTGATTCTACTTCTATTGTAACACTTTCTTTCAGGGAAGGCATACAAAACTGGTGTCTTGAAAACTACAGCAGTAAATTAACACTACCAACCGGTGATGAAATAATGAAGCTGGTAGGACAACCGGCAGCATATATATTCTCCACCCTCTTCCCCGGTATCAGCACCTCTCAGCAATACCAGCTCATGGATTACTGCACCGCGGCGCTGTGCGAAGCCATACGCAGCGGTGAAGGTCATATATTCAGCAACGCGGTTGTCACCCTTAGACAACTCCACCATGAAGGTTACGGGCTGCTTGTGGCCTCAAACGGACAGAGAGATTATATTGAGGCCATACTTGAGACGTATAAAGTTGCCCACCTGTTCTCTCCGTGGACCACCCTTGAAGAAAAAGGGATACACGCCAAGCATGAACTCGTTGCCCATTACATTCAAACTTACGGCATACATAACAACTATATAATGGCGGGGGACAGGTATTCCGACCGAGAGGCCGCTGAAAAAAACAACATACCTTTTATAGGATGTGCCTTTGGGCATGCCGCCGAAGAAATCGCAGGCTGCGAATGGACAGTCCACAACTTCGGTCAAATACCCGAATGTATCCATGAAATTGAAAAGTTGTATAATCAGTCAACAGGATAAAAAAAGGGGGGAAGATTTCTCCTCCCCCTTAATACGATATTTGGATATTTTGTAGAAGGTTCTATTCTATAGTCCACGATCCTTAAGACCGCTAACGATATCAACATACCAACCCTTTGCGTCAAAGCCGGGGGTTATGCCAAAAAAGTGATTTATTGCATTCAGATGTGATACACCGCCGCACCACCAGGCACCGCTCTCTACTCCACGGAAATTACCCCACTTGGCAGAGTTTACTGATACCAGGCCGTCATTGGCTCCCTCGTAGAAATTCATCAACAACCATGTTGGCTGAAACACAAGATCAGCTGTCAGGTACTTGATTTTTGTTGCGTAGCTCTGGTAATACACACCTGAAGAATCTGGCGTATTAGGATTAAATGTATTTTTCATATATGGCCGTGAAACGGCATACGCGTTATCCAGGCTGTTGGGGTTGGTATCGCCAATTATAAACCCGTACACCACGTCAAGTGCTGCTCCCACAAGCCATTCAGCACTGTCTGGAACAACACCTATTATAACATCGGCCACCGCGCTGCCGCGATGAGGTCCGCATATACTTGTATGGCTGGCTACCTTCGAGGCAAGCCCAAGATTACTAATCGCGTAACGGGTATATACCGTACCATGAGAATGGCCTATTACATTTGCCTTTGATTTTCCGGATGCTGCCAGGTAATGAAGAAACTCCCTCTTGAACTGTGTTCCCTTGTTCTCAGTGCTGTCCATGCAATTCACCCTTGTCACGTACACGTTAGCACCTTCGTCTTCAAGCGCGTCTTCGATGCCATACCAGTATTCAAAGAAACCCAGCATACCATCAGTCGCACCCATGCCGTGTGCAAGCACCACCGGATACTTCGTATCACACTTGTTACTGTCACCACCTGCAAACAACATTCCTGTCACTGATAATATGAAGAATATGCAAGTTATAAGAATGATTTCTTTTTTCATGGCGAACCCCTTTTTTTAATGAATGCACCTTGTATGTTAACAAACTAACTCATCCAAGGTAACCGGTCAACATAAAAAAACCTTTCAGCCGGTTTTTTTAAATATTTTTCATAAAATGGGGAGACTGCTGCATCTCCCCATTCATTACATCATGATTATTGGTTCAGGATCAATATCCCCTGTTTTTCAGATCAGCTACGATATCCACGTACCAGCCTTCTGCGTCAAAGCCGGGGGTTATGCCAAAGAAATGATTAATGGCATTGATATGCGACACGCCGCCGCACCACCAGGCACCGCTCTCAACACCACGGAAATTACCCCACTTGGCAGAGTTTACTGATACCAGGCCGTCATTGGCACCTTCGAAAAAATTAATCAACAGCCATGTGGGCTCAAGAACCATGTCAGCGGTTATCGTCTTAATTTTAGTAGCAATACTCTGGTAATAGACACCTGAAACATTGGGTGTATTTGGATTAAACGTGTTATTCATGTAAGGCCTTGTAACCGCATACGCGTTTTCCAGCGAATTTGGATTGGAATCACCAAGAATCCAGGAATATACCACGTCCATCGCGGCACCCACCAGCCATTCTCCACTATCAGGCACCACGTCAACAATAACATCAGCTGCCGAACTGCCCCTGTGAGGACCGCAAATACTTGTATGGCTTGCTACCTTTGAGCCTATCCCGAGATTTGTCATGGCATATCGTGTATACACAGTTCCATGTGAATGACCAACAATGTTCGCCTTACTTGCCCCTGATGCGGCAAGGTAGTACAGAAAATTCTGCTTAAACTGGGCGGCCTTGTTCTGTGTGCTGTCCATGCAGTTAACCGCGGAAACGTATACATTTGCACCTTCATCTTCCAGTGCCCCTTCAATTCCCCACCAGTAGTCTATCACACCAAACATATCGTCAGTTGCCCCCATACCGTGAGCAAGAACAACTGGATACCTGGTGGCACACGAGTTATTATCTCCACCCGCGAATACGAACCCGGGAGCAATAAGCATCGTGATCATCAACAAAGAAAATATCATCATTATTTTTTTCATCAGCTTCCCCCTTTCCCCTTAAATACATATCTATAAATTCATTGTATATGTAATGTAACGGCGGGAATACAACAGGGTCAAGAAAAATACGACCTGACAGACGGTTTTTTGCAAAAAAGTAGTCCGGATAGACTAGAAACTGCACAATAAGTTATTCACTGTTGATGAATGGTGTTCACATTAAAAGAATTGCAATTTATTCGTGTGCATGTATACATCTCCATGAATAATGTTACGGGGAGACATGTTTATGCGAAAAATTCTGCTGCTTTTAACAGCTTTCAGCGTCCTGATCACGGGTTGTAACGAAAACAGGACATTTACCCAATCCCGATTTCTAATGGGAACCCTTGTTACCATTACCCTGCAGCATACATCCAGCGAAAAAGCCAATGCCGCTTTTAATTTTGCCTTTAACGAAATTGCCAGGATAGAGAAGCTGATGAGCCCTTATAACCCCCATAGCGACATATACCGGGCAAACCACTCAGGCTCTGACCCCGTAAAAATTACTGATGAAACATTCGCACTTATCCGAGAGGCGTTACGCATATCAGGTAAAACCAGAGGAGCATTTGATATAACCTATGCCTCTATTGCTGATCTATGGAATTACAATAATGACAACTTCTCCCCCCCCTCGAGAACAATTATTAACTCCAGGATGAGATCGTTTAATTACAGGAATATTATTCTCAACACAGAAAAAAAGACTATAACCCTTAAGAATAATGCAAAAATCGGGCTTGGTGGGATCGCGAAGGGATACGCCATAAAAAAAGCAGTACAGACATTGAAACAAATGAATATTACCGGTGGGATAGTTGAGGCAGGAGGTGACCTGCAGGTAATTGGCAAGAAACTGGAGAAACCATGGAAAATCGGGATACAACATCCCAGAAAGAAAAACGACCTGGCAGCAACCCTGGAACTACATGATGATGATTCAGTGGCAACAAGCGGCGATTACCAGAGATTCAGAATGCACAATGGGAAACGTTACCATCACATCATCGATCCGGGCACGGGTTTCCCGTCACGTTCCGGATTGATTTCTGTTTCCGTTATCACAAAAGACCCGGTTCTGGCGGACGCCTGGACCACTGCCCTCTTTGTAATGGGGACAGAAAAGGGTATCAACCTGTTAAAAAAGAACCCTCATATCCAGGCTGTTTTTATTACATCAGATTTTACCATGATGGCATCACATGAACTAAAGGAACACCTGCACGTGTTTGATATTGAACATGTAAAATGGTTCTGAAATTATAAAAATTCATTCTCCGGAAAAATACTTATGAATACCATCAGCCGCGTCTTTCCCGTCCTGGATTGCCCAGACCACCAGTGATGCCCCCCTGCTGGCATCCCCGGCTGAGAAAATCCCTTTCCTGCTGGTCATCATACATTTATCGATAGCAACATTTCCCCTGTCATCAAGTGCCAGGTCAAGTTCGCCCAGCAGCCCCTTATGCACTGGATGGACAAACCCCATGGCAAGCAGTACAAGGTCAGTCTCGATTTTAAAATCAGATCCGGGTATTTCTTTCATTTTCATTCTGCCGTCATCTTCACGATACCACTCTACTTCCACCCCTTCTGCACCTGACACCTTACCGTTTTTACCGGTAAATTTCTTTGTAAGAACAGTCCACATGCGCTCACATCCTTCTTCATGGGAACTTGAAGTTTTCAACACCCTGGGCCACAGCGGCCATGGTTCTTCTTCATTGCGGCCCGTTGAGGGTTTGGGAAGAAGCTCAAGCTGGGTTATCCTGCGGGCACCCTGCCTGTTGGCAGTACCCACGCAGTCTGACCCGGTATCTCCCCCGCCTATCACCAGCACATTCTTATTGAGGGCACTGATGAGATC
>CAZAOK010000090.1:0-15940 GCA_964486725.1 uncultured Leptospiraceae bacterium | reverse complement strand
AGGAAATTTTCAGGTGCTGACATTTAATATAATGAGTCAGTAGTCCCCCTTGGGGGATACAGGGGGCCTCGTAGTGTACGTTCGCATGACAAAGAGGAATGTGCCCTTCTTCATTCAAAATTGACATTGAAATTCATATTATTACCCGGTATTTAATTCACCCCCTCCCCCTCCCCGCCAATTCCCGCAAGCCTTTTGGCGGTGTCCTGCTTCTCCTTCATGTTCACCAGCCGGGATATCATGATGCGCTGGGCCTGCGGAGAGCCGGCCCCGTGCATGGACTCGGTAAGGTAGCCCACCGCGGCGGTGCCCAGGGTGATGTTCTCTATGAGGCGGAGTATTCGTATGCGATGTTCGGTGGGGACACTGCTGGTGCCCCGCAGGTACTTCTCAACCCACTTGCCCACTTCCGGTGACTTAAGGTCTTCCTCAGAGGGACAGGTTACCATGAGCCCTCCGGCGATATCCTGTGCCAGGCGTGCTATCTCGTAGGGGAAGCGGGTGACGTTCTGCTTGTGTACGTTGGCAAGCAGGGTATCCACATACCAGGTGCCGGCTGGTTCCCGGTGCCCCTCTGACGCGCAGGCGATGCAGCCGCAGTACAGGGTCTCGTTCAGCTGGTTCATCTCGATGATCTTGTCTTTCACGTGTGATGCTTTCTGTATTCCGTTGTACTCGGCGGCCGTCTGTACCGCCCCGATAAGGACATCCCCCACCCCAACCTTGCAGGCATAGCTCTGCCGGTGATAGGAGGCAAACTGCTCAACAAGCTGACCGGCAAACTCGTGTTCGCGGTACATGAAGACCCGTTCCCATGGAACGAACACGTCATCGAATATCACCAGGGCCTCATGACCGCCGAATACCTCGTTGCCGCGGTCGATCATGCCCTTCTCCAGCTTCCTGGTGTCACATGACTGGCGGCCCATGATATAGGTGATACCTTCAGTGTCAGACGGCAGCGCGAAGGACAACGCGAAATCCCTGTCTTCTTCGCGCATGGAAATGGTGGGCATTACGATTATCTCGTGGGAATTCACCGCCCCGGTCTGATGGGCCTTTGCTCCCCGTACCACGATACCGTCCTTCTTCTCTTCAACCACCCGCAAATACATGTCGGGATCTTCCTGTTTATGGGGAGGCAGCGAACGGTCACCCTTGGGATCGGTCATGGCACCGTCACAGACCAGGTCATTTTCCTGTACAAATTCCAGGTATTCCAAAAAGCGCTTATTGTATTGGGTATTATGTTTCTGATCAATATCGTAAGTAGTCATTGAAAGCGCGTTTAGGGCATCCATGCCAACGCATCGCTGGAAGCAGCAGCCGGTTTTGCTGCCAAGAAGTCTTCCCATCTTGCTCTTTTTTACAAGATCATCGGTAGACTGATGTATATGGGTGAAGCGGTTAATCTTTTTACCCGTAAGATGGGAAGTAGCCGTCATAAGCTCCTGGTATTCAGGTTTCATGGCCATAGAATAAGTGGCGGCCACCGCGTTCATGGATGGCCTGATGATGGGATCATCCACCACGTTTTCAACCTTTCGGCCGAACATGTAGACATTCAGATTCAGTTTTCTGAGGCTTTCTATGTATTCTGCAGGTGTTTTCATGTGATATCCCCCCATCGTTTTTGATTATTGTATGACATACATATCAATTTCAACAGCATGCGGGTTAATATGTAAAGTTGTTATTTTCACATTTTAAAAACAATGATTGCAAAAACATGTTCCATCATATATATAAATTTTAGAGACAACCTATCTCCGGAGAGTGATATGAAAAAAACAACCCTTTCAAAACTTTTAAAGATGCAACTCTTATATTGTTTTTTCGGCCTGGCCTATAACGTGGTAAGCTACATTGTTGTATTAAACGGCGGACAGCAGCTTTCCACCACCGATCCTGTCAAGGGGGCTCTTGCCATGTCAGTGTATGGACTTTTCCTTCATGCCGCTACATTTGGATTAATGAAAACATATCGCCTGCTGATGCTTGCGTCAATAGTGATCTTCTCGTGGGGAGGTGTTATCATACACGTATTCAATTATATTGAAGATCCAACCCTCTATCATTCTTTATCCCTGTGGCTGCTTGCGATGGGTATTAACGTGTTCGGTCTTGTTCTTAATGTTATCGCGGCGTCTGGCATGTTTAAAAATGATTTGCCGGTTTCCGGCCAGTGAACCCTCAGGAGGTAACCATGCAGCATCAACATGAATACCCTGTTGCCATTGAACTTCCTGTTGCCTGGGGTGAGATGGACGCGTTTGGGCATGTGAACAACATCGTTTTTTTCCGTTACTTTGAATCTGCCCGCATTGAATATTTTTTAAGACTGGGTCTTACCGATCACATGAAAGAAACCGGTATCGGCCCTATCCTTGCCGAAACATCTTGCAGGTATTTAAAACCACTTCAATTTCCCGATACGGTTACTGTTTATGCAAGAATCGACAGCATGTCCGAGTCAGGCTTTACCATGGAATACTTAATTGTAAGTGAAAATGAGGGTGAAGCGGCTAGCGGTACAGGGCGGGTGGTTATATATGATTACAACCGTAATACAAAAGCTGCCATCCCGGACTCAATCAGAAAGGCTATTGAAGATATGGAAGGAAATAATACTAAAATTGATAATTGAGATGAAATCAGCCTATCTACCCTGCTTCCATACAACATGGTTTTACCTCTTCACGGAAGCACAAGTGACACACACCTTCGCCTCTGGAACGGCAAGGATACGACCGAGGGGTATTTCTCCTTTGCACACCACGCACACACCAAAATTATCCTCATCAAGGCGCAGCAGTGCTTTCTTGAGATTTTTTATATCATTTTCAGTAGATCGCAGGTTGGCCTCGGCCATGCTTTTCTGCTGAATGGCATCCATCCGGGTTAACCTGCCGATTGCCACGCTGGGTGGGACCGGTTTAGTCTGCTCACGAAGTGTTTGTATGCTTTTCTCCGCGTCGGCAATTCTTTGTTCAATTTCTTTTCTGACCGCCTGTTTTTCTTCGCTGGTCATTTCGCTACCTCGAGTTCCCTTGGAGAATCATGTACTATTACACCCTGGTTGTTCTTGATAAAATACTCCATTGACCATTCACTGGTGAAAAGCAGCACCGGCCGTCCCCGGTCATCCCTGCCATGAGCGCAATCATAAGGAAGCTCCAGTTCGCCTGCTTTATGATCGCTGCTTTCATCCAGCCATCGCAGCACATTCCATTGTTTCATCTCCAGGCTGGTTTCCACACCGTATTCATCCCGCAAACGGTATTGCAGCACTTCGAACTGGAGGGGCCCTACGGCGCCCAGGAGGGGAAGATTACTGCCATGGTCTTCCAGCACAAATGACTGTACGATGTCCTCCGCCAGGAGATGATCAAGGCCCTTTCTGAATGACTTGTAACTTGAAATTGATTTGTTCTGAATATAGGCAAAACACTCGGGAGCAAACCGGGGTATTTCATTGAATGTCAGATCAGGGTCAGAACTTATGGTATCTCCTATCTGGAAATCGGCGTTGGTGATAAAACCGATAATATCACCGGCATATGCCTCGTTGGCGATTTCCCTGCCCTGTCCGAACAGGCTGTGAGAATACGCAATCCGCACTTCCCGGCCATACCGTGTATTGAATACGGTCATATCCCTGTAAAACCTGCCTGAACAGATCCTGGCAAAAACCATCCTGTCCCGGTGCTGCGGATTCATGTTGGTCTGGATCTTGAACACGAAGGCCGAAAAAGTGGGGCCTTCAAGGGGTATAATTTTCTCTCCAACAGACCGGGGAAGAGGACGGGTGGAAAACTCAAGAAACCCCTTCAACAGAAGTTCTACCCCGAAATTACTGACGGCACTGCCGAAGAAGACGGGGGTTGTCTTCCCATCATGCACGTCCTGCAAATTGAACCCCGCGTGGGCTCCGTCAAGCAACTCCAGTTCTTCGGCAATGCCATCGTATACGGTTTCACCCAGCACGCTCTTCACCTTCGGGTCTGAGATGTCATGTACCGAAACAGGGGCCCTTGAGGCGCCGGCAGGCACTTTCTCGAACAGATGGGCCTTGCCTTCCAGCCTGTCAAACACCCCCTTGAAGAAGGGACCGCTTTCAAGCGGCCAGCACACCGGGTAGGCGTTCATGTTGAGTACATCTTCAATCTGGTCTATCAACTCCAGCGGAGGCAGTGCGGGACGGTCCATCTTGTTAATAAACGTAAAAATTGGAATTCCACGCTTTTTGCATATCTCAAAGAGCTTGAGGGTTTGACTCTCAATACCCTTACCCCCGTCAATAACCATTATTACCGAATCCACCGCCATCAACACCCGGTAGGTATCCTCGGAAAAATCCTTGTGACCGGGTGTATCAAGCAGGTTGAACTTGTATCCCATGTATTCGAATTGAAGAACGGTGGAAGATATTGATATTCCCCTTTTCTTTTCCAGTTCCATCCAGTCTGATGAAGTTTCCCGCTGCTTTTTCCTGGCAGTCACCGATCCGGCAAGCTCAATGGCACTGCCGTAGAGAAGCAGTTTCTCTGTAAGGGTGGTCTTTCCCGCGTCCGGATGTGATATTATGGCAAATGTTCTTCTGCTGTTTACCTGTTGCTCTATGCTGTTACTCATCCTGTTACACCTGTACCTGGTCTGGTATATCCTGTTATTGTTGTTTCAAAATTAATGAATGGAATTATTGCTGATCTTTCTTGCTATGCCTTGTAAGCAGCCTGTCAAGCTCTCCCGCGAAGGTGTGCCGGTCACGCTGTGAAATTGCCGGCGGACCACCGGTTTCTATACCGCTTGAACGGAGGGTTTCCATGAAATCACGTACCCGCAGCCTTGCCTTGATAGTGTCATCCGTGTAATATTCACCACGATGATCAAGCACGTATCCACCCTTTTCGATCACTTCAGAGGCAAGGGGGATGTCCGCGGTAATAACCAGGTCGCCCGCGCTCATCTGTTCAACTATTGCCTGGTCGGCCACGTCAAATCCTTCGGCCACCCGCATAAAACTGATAAACCTGGAATCGGGTATACGTATTGGCTGGTTTGCCACGAGTATCACCTGTATTTTAGCCCGTTCAGCCGCACGAAACAATATTTCTTTGATAACCACGGGGCACGCGTCACCGTCCACCCAGATTTTCATTGGAATAATCCTTTTTGTAATAATAATTAAGGAGGAATACGCAAGAGGTACATATTGCTGCTGAAGGGATATCTGTCAATTGAAATGTTATTCTTATAATTGGCTTATTCCGGAATATCGGGAAAACTATCATAAGACTCTAAATATATGAAACCGCACGCTTCACTCGACGCCGTGCTGAGCGACGCCGAAGCATAAACGCGGATGATCAGTGAATAGTGAGCCGGGAGAAGTGAACTGATCACTTTTCACTTAATTCCATTTATCTGCGGTTAAAAAAAAATATGTGAATTGCAATTACATAGATTATTGGTAACTACTCAGCTGTCATGCTGAATAATTACAAATTATGCAAAAATGAATAATAATCCTGCATCCTCCCCCGCCGAAGGCGGGGGAAGATGCTCAAATTCCTTTTCATTATGAAGTAAATGGTCAATATTTTAGTCATAGCTGAGTAGTTACGATTATTGTTATAAAAATTATTTTCAATTCCCAGGAATCCGGAAAGACCAAGTATTATTAAACAATAAAACTGCCGATCACGAAAACAAGGTACAGGACAATAAGCATCACACCAGCTCTAGCTCCCTGTCCATGTACCCGGTATAGTCCCTTACCACGGGATTGTAATCATTCTCCAGCAGGGGGGACGATATAATAAAATCCGCCGTTGACCGGTTGTTGGCAGTTGGGATATTATACAGCACAGCGATACGCAGAAGGGCTTTCACGTCCACGTCATGGGGATGAGGTTCCATTGGATCCCAGAGAAATATCATGATATCAACCTTGTTGTTGGCAATATAGGCTCCCAGCTGCTGGTCACCACCCAGTGGACCTGATTTCAGTTTTTCCACTTCAATGATAGACTCGGCATCAAGCCCGTCCATTCCCAGGTGGGCCAGTAATGCCTGTTCCACAAGCCTGCCGGTTGTACCGGTACATACCAGCTTGTGTCCGCATAATTTTCTGTAGTTCCATTCCACCCATTCTATAAGATCAATTTTCCTGTTATCGTGCGCCACAAGTGCAATCGTTTTCCTGCTCATCATGGTAACCTCCATGTTTGATCTGACAGGAAAGTATCAACATGATGAAAATGTTTCATTAAGAGAAGATAAATTTACAGTAAAAAGGGGAAAGGGCTATTCTTCATGTACTCTTTTATAAGAAAACCAGGGTTTCTGGTTCTTGAGGGGACAGTAACTTACGGGGCACCTGTTGCTTTCTTCATCAGAAGGACGGGGAGTGTCAACCTCCCCCCTCCTTCTCGTTTCAACCCACTGAATGGCTTCTTCCTCGGTATCAACGTATCCACCACTGTACACGTTCTCAGTGTGACAATGCCTGTAGCCATAGAGCAGTTCAAATTTCATTTTCATCACAAGCCTGTTAACGCTTTCCACAGAGAAAGGCATTCTCAACTAACCTCAATTAACCTCCCCCTTACTGCGCCTTGTACCCACCAAGGTTTGCCAGTGCCACGCTGCCGGGGCTGATTGTTTCAGGATCGGTCATTACGTTTATGCACACCGGCACATCCGACTTGAAGGCCTCTTCAAGGGCGGGCCTGATGTCTTCGGGTTTTTCCACAAGTATGCCCTTACCACCCAGGTCTTCAACCAGCTTGTGATAGTCGACACGGCCAATATAGGTACCGTCGTCAATGGCATGCCCCAGCCGTAACTGCTGACTGTGGCGGATCATCCCCCAGCCCAGGTCGTTGCTGATGCAGACCACGATGTTCAGTTTCTTGCGGACGGCTGTTTCGAATTCCATGAAGTTAAACCCCACGGACCCGTCCCCGATCATGAGGCATACCCTCTTATCAGGATTCATGAGCTTTGCGGCATTCGCGTACGGGATACCCACACCAAGACAACCGTAAATTCCCGAGTCGAGATAATGGGCGGGCTTGCGTGCGGTGCGGGTCATACCCATCCAGATCTGGGTATCGCCCCCGTCGGTACATACTATATCATCATCTTTATCGAGAAAATCATTGATCTCTTTGGCAAGCCTCATGGCGTGAATTGGTTCATCGTTACTTTCCCAGTTCACCTTCGCCTGTTCTTTGCTCTCGGCATCAGACTTTTTCAGTTCTTCTATCCAGGATGCGTAGGTGTCTGCCATTCCTTTCTTCGCGCCTTTTTCAAGAATACGGTTACACTCCTTCAGAAAAGCCTTTATATCGCTGACAATTGGCAGGTCTACCGACTTGTTGCGTCCCAGCTCTTCAGCCTCGGTATCTACCTGCACGAATTTCGCCGCGGGGTTAAAGATGTCACCGAATATGTAGTAGAGGCTGATACGCGAGCCCAGCATGATGACAAGGTCAGTTCCAAGGTTGGCGGTAAGGGCAGCGCCGGGTCTTATGGCCAGGGACGACTCAAAGCAGAGGGGATGGGTGTCGGACACCGTTCCCCGTCCCATGGCGGAGGTAAACACGGGGGCGCCGGTATTTTCAACGAAACGCTGTAATTCATCAGGGGCGCCCGAGTACCAGCTGCCGCTTCCGGCTATGATGATGGGTTTTTTCGCTTCTTTCATCATATCGATCAGCTTCGCCGCGTTGTCAAGATCAACGGGATGAGAATCCACCTTTGTGTGTACCCGCTTGACAGATTCCACCGGCACTTCCGCGTTGAGTACATCCACGGGGAACTCAAGGTAGACGGGTCCGGGCCGGCCGGATATGGCGGTTCGAAAGGCTATATCGATGAACTCCGCAACACGCTCGGGTTTCTGGCAAATGAGTGCTTTCTTCACCATGGGCTCGATCACCGGCGCCTGCCGCATATCCTGCAGGTCAAGTTTCTCACAGGATTCTATTCCAACACATCCCGAGATGAGCACCAGCGGGGAGTTGGCCTGCCGGGCATTGGCGATGGAGGTAAGGGCGTTGGTGAATCCGGGACCGGCGGTCACAAGGGCCACGCCGGGTTCTCTTTTTGTCCTCCCCCATGCTTCTGCCATGAATACTGCCGCCTGTTCGTGCCTTGTATCAAATAATGTAATAGTGCTGTGTTCGAGGTACTGGTACAAGGGGGTTATGTGCCCGCCGCTGAGTGTGAAAATATATTCTATACCTTTCTGCTGAAATGCTTCCACCGCGATCTGCGCGCCTGTTATTGTACTCATAGGTTCCTCCTGTTTGCACACTTTTTTGTGCCGCTTATTATAGTTCCATCAACTGGCCGCCGCATACATTGATGGCCTGCCCTGTTATATATGATGACTCATCTGAGGCCAGAAAGGCCACCAGCTTACCTGCCTCGGCGGGATCACCGATACGTCCCAGTGGTATGGTTTTACACATCTCCTCTTCACGCTCTTCAGCCGTGCACTGAAACACCTCGGCTTCAAGACCAAACCGCCAGCGTTCAAGGTCGGTCATGATCTGGCCGGGACATATGGCGTTCACCCGGATCCCTGCTCCTGCCAGCTCCCGGGCCATTACCCTGGTAAGCATGATAACCCCTGCCTTTGCCACAGCGTATGCCCCGTTGAAAATGGGAGGCACCTTGCCGGCACGTGAAGAGGTGTTGATAATGCTGGCTTTTCGTCCTATCATAAGTGGTACCACCGCCCTGCTCACCCTGAATACGCTGTGCAGGTTTACGTCGATGGTTTTCATCCATGCGTCCTCGTCGTAGTTCTGCACGGTGTTGGGCACACCAAAGGACGCACCCGCGTTATTGCAGAGTATATCCACTCCCTCGAACTCACCCCTGACCGCCTCAACCATTGCCTGTATGGCTTCGTTGTCAGTTACGTCAACGGTGACAGGAAGTGCCTTTATCCCGTATGTTTTCGCCAGTTCTTCGCTTATAGATTCCATATCACCGGCAAGGTCCGCGATCACCACGTTGCACCCATTCTCCGCGAGTTTTTCGGCGATGGCATACCCTATTCCGGTTTTTTTACCCGATCCGGTTATAATGGCTGTTTTCCCTTTCAGGTCGTCTTTCATTAACATCCTCCATGTGCTGCTTTTATCCAATGCCAGGTATCTCGCAAAACTTGCACCGAAACAGCTCGAACATAGCTCATACTATGAATAGTATTCACTCAAACAGGTGTACTGTCAAACGTTTTTTCTGTATTTGTTGTAATATGGTAAAAGGCCTTACGGCGAAAGTTTGCTTCCAGGGGAGCCCCCTTTAGTAAAGGGGGCGGCGCGGCGCGCCGGGGATTTCGTTGAGTATGATGATGTCACAATGGAACTTATTGGTGCAGCATGTGACTTAACGAAATCCCCCCAACCCCCCTTCACTGAAGGGGGGCTGATGTACTTCTGTTTTGCTAGCACTCCACCCTGTTTCGGCCTGATGTCTTTGCACGGTAGAGGGCTCCGTCGGCCCTGTCTTTGAAGGTTGCGAAGTCTGATGCCGAATCGGGATAGGAGCTTATACCGATACTCGTGGTAACGTGCACCGGGGAATCGGCGTAATGATTCTGGCCGTATTCTTCCACCCCTTTTCGTATTTCTTCGGCTATCTCTTCAGCCTTTTTCAGGTCGGCTTCGGGAAGAAGAATGGAGAACTCGTCTCCCCCGTAGCGGGCGATAATGCCATGCCGGCTGATCACACTGCTGATAATGGCAACCAGCCTTTTTAATATCTTGTTGCCGTCCTCCATGCCAAGATGGTCATTTATTATCCTGAAATTATCAAGGTCAACCATGAGCAGTGACAACGGTTTATTGTTGCTCTGGGATATGTTAAAAAAATTCTCAAGGGCATCGTCCAGGAAAGCCCTGTTATACACACCGGTAAGTTCGTCAGTGATCACACGCCGGCTCGCGTCTTCTCCCCATTGCACTACGTCGGCCAGGAAATTACTTGAATCCCGAAGGTGTTGTATCGTGCCCACCAGCAACCTGGATATGAGTTTTACTGCCGTGTCTGGATGATTTTCCACAAGGCTGGCAAGGGCTTTCTCCTCGATTGACAGCACCCCTGTAGTTTCAGCAGCCACGTATGTATCAAACGAAGGCCTCTTGCCAAATAATGGAACCTCCCCGAAAAAATCACCGGTTTTGTATTCACCATGTTTTCGTTCAAGACTTCCCGGAATATCGAGAGTGCTTACTATTTTACCATTTAATACGACATACAGCTCATCTATCACGTCATTTTGTGAAATAACCTCATCGTCCTTTAGAAAAGATTTCAAATTAAAGTAATTACCCAGCAGCGAAAGTTCTTCGTCACTGAACCCGTAAAATATATGCAGTTCTTTCAATACTTCTTTCATGGATTCTACATCCTATATCGATATCCTGTTGCCGCCGGCATTTCTTGCCTGCATCATCTTTCGGCATGCCGCGTCTAAAAGCCTCCTGCTGTTATCCGCGTGATGAGGATACAGCGCCACCCCGATACTTACCTGTATCTTCACAGTCTGCCCACCTGTAATTCTTTTAAGATCCATGGACTTGTATGTGGCACTGATCTCTTTTGCCCTTTGTATGGCATCTTCCTTACCGGTATCCGTTAAAATGGCGGCGAACTCGTCCCCCCTGTATCGCACCCCTATGTCGTTTTCATTCAGTTCTGATTGCAAAAATATTGCCATGAGGGTAAGCACCTGGTCGCCCGCTTCGTGACCGAATTGATCATTTATGTCCTTGAAGTTATCCGGCTTGATCATCACCAGTGCCGCGCTGCTGCCAAGGTCGGGCAGCAGGTTTACAAAATCTTCTTCCAGGTAGGCACGGTTGTACAGACCGGTCATGCTGTCACGCAAAAGCTGTTTATGAAGGCTTCGAAGCCACCCGGTTTTATCGTACAGGTGCTTCTTTACATTCCATATTCTTTCAGAAACTATACCAAGCAGGCGGTATAACATCTGTGCAGAGATATACGCCTGGCTCTTGAACACATCGTCTTTATGATGGTGCGAGGGGAAACGCAGCAGCATCGAATCCTCTTCGGCAAAGGCACCGGCGTTGCGGGTCGTTCTTCCAAGAAAATCCAGTTCACCAAAGGATTCGCCGGGTACGATCTGGGCAATATTTACATCGCTTTCATTTTCCATGCTCATAATGCCCACCCTGCCGGTGTCCACCACGTACAGTTCCCTGGCGGTTGATCCCAGGCTGAATATCGCCTGCCCTTTTTTGAAATCAACCAGTTCACTCTGGCGGGCTATAATATCCAGCTCGTATTCTCTCAACCGGGAAAATATGTCCATTTTGCGCAGAAGTTCCACCTTCCTGTCATGTAATGACTCATCCCGCATTGTTATTCCTGTTCTTTATACACCAGAATTTATCAGGGTTACCTGTTGATTTAGTGTCCACAGGTCATAAATGTACCCTATACCAAATATCCCGCCTGTTACCAGGTACAACAGTCCTGTAAATATCTTTCCCATGTAAAATCGGTGAACGCCGAATATGCCCAGAAATGTCAGCAGTATCCAGGCCAGGTTATAATCTACCGGCCCTTCAACGAAACGGGCATCAGCCTGCCTGTCCATAGACGGTATCAGAAAAAGATCGATCAGCCAGCCTATACCAAGAAGCCCCAGGGTGAAAAACCAGATTGTGCCGCTTACCGGTTTACCGAAATAAAAACGGTGGGCGCCAAGAAAACCAAAAATCCAGAGTACGTATCCTATTGCCGTGCTGTGAGTGTTTTGCATGTTTTTCTCCTTTATTATCAACCTTAGTCCCCCTTCAGTGAAGGGATTGGGGGAATTCCGTTAAGTTCCATTGTGACATCATCCCCTCCAGTTTCAAACACTTTTCTGTGTCCCATACCAGTTGACTTCATACTCAATGAATTATACAATGTCCTCTACTAATGAAAAGGAAATAAATATGCCACAGAAAAAGAAAAACGACAAGCCTGAAAAAACCCGGCAACCGGAACAGGAACAGCTGCCAGGATATGGCTTTAACTGGCGAACTGTTATCTGGATATTTCTCGGCATGATGGTAGCATATTATGCCTTCCAGACATATCAATCAAGAAACGTTGCGCAACTGGACTATACTACCTTCAAAGAACAGATCGCGCAGGATAACATCTACAAGATCACCATGCGGAAAGATAAAATAACCGGTGAGTTCGTGCATGAATATACACCTGAAGACGCTCCCAAAGGAAAAACACCATCATACACCAGGTTCAAGACAGTAAAACCTCCAGTGGAAGATAAAGAACTTCTTCCCATGTTGGAGAAACGCAATGTAACCATTGAGGCACGGCCTTCTGATGACTCGGGTTTGGGTGCCATTCTATGGCTGCTTCTTCCATGGTTACTGATCATCGGTTTTTTTCTCTATATGCGAAACCGGATGCAGAACCAGATGCAGGGAGGAGGCATGGGGGGCATGTTCGGTTTCGGAAAGTCGAAGGCCCAGCGATTTGACAAGTCCACCGACAACGAGTCATATGACGACGTGGCTGGTCTTGAGAACAGCAAGATCGAACTAATGGAGATCGTGAACTACCTGAAAGAACCGGGAAAATTTCAGAAACTAGGTGCTACCATGCCCAAGGGTATACTACTTGTGGGACCTCCCGGAACAGGAAAAACCCTGCTTGCCCGGGCAACCGCCGGCGAAGCAGACGTGCCTTTTTTCAGTATAAGCGGATCGGAGTTTATCGAGATGTTTGTGGGTGTGGGCGCCTCCCGTGTACGGGACATGTTCAATACCGCCAAGAAAGAATCACCTTCCATAATTTTTATCGACGAACTGGACTCCATCGGCAGGGCAAGGGGAACAGGCGTAGGAGGAGGACATGACGAACGTGAGCAGACCCTCAACCAGATCCTCTCGGAGATGGACGGGTTCTCCTCGAAAGAGACGGTAGTAGTAATGGCGGCAACCAACAGGCCCGACGTGCTCGACTCGGCCCTTACCAGGCCGGGAAGATTTGACCGCCAGGTAACACTTGACCTGCCGCAGAAAAAAGCCCGTGAGAAGATACTTGCCATACATACCCGAAAGATCCCCCTTGACCGCAATGTCAACCTTGAGCAAATCGCCGGGATGACCGTGGGGTTTGCCGGTGCCGACCTGAGAAACCTGGCCAACGAGGCGGCCCTTCATGCCGGACGCGAGAACAGGGAACGGGTCACACAGAACGACTTCTTCCAGGCCAGGGACAAGATAATGATGGGGACAAAACGTGAAGAAAAGATGACCGAAGAAGACCGCAGGATCATCGCCTATCACGAAGCCGGACATACACTTGTAGCGGCAAAAACCCCGAAGGCCGATCCCCTGCAGAAAGTAACCATCATTCCACGGGGACAGGCCCTTGGCTCCACCGAACAGATACCCGAACAGGACAGGTACAATCTCAGCAGGCAATACCTGCTTGGAAGGATAGCGGTTATGCTCGGGGGGAGATCTGCAGAAAAACTGGTATTTGACGATTTAACCACCGGTGCGGCAAACGATCTGAAGCAGTCCACACAGATAGCCAGGCGAATGGTTACCCAGTGGGGGATGAGCGAAAAGCTGGGAGCTGCCACCTTCGCCATGGAAGAAGAACACGTATTCCTGGGAAAGGACATATCACAGCCAAAACATTTCAGCGAGCATACAAACCAGGTAATCGACGAAGAGATTCAGGCTATTATCGATAAGATGGAAGAGAATGCCACCAGTATACTCACGGAAAACCGCGACATCCTTGACAGGCTGGCAGAGGCACTTATCGAGAAAGAAACACTTGAGAAAGAAGAAATTACCAGGATCATCGAGAACAGGGAAACCCCTGAAAACACTACCGAAGAGGAAAAATCCACCAATGAATCATAGAGGAAGCGGCATACTGCTGCATATAACATCACTGCCATCACCATACGGCATCGGGGATTTCGGCCCCTCCGCCCGCAGGTTCGCGGATTTTCTCCGTGATACCGGCCAGCGTTACTGGCAGATACTCCCACTGAATCCAATCAACCCGTCACAGGGAAGTTCACCTTACACCAACATGTCCGCCATGGGTATCAACACCATGCTGATCAGTCCTGAAAAGCTGGCAGAAGACGGGCTGCTGCCCCCTGGGGCCATGCCCGGGCCGGATTTTCCCGCTGATCATGTGGAATATAAAGATGTTATAGCATACAAGAGAAAGCTCTACAGGGAGTCATGGGAACACTTTAAGCAGTTAAATGAGAAAGAGCACTGGGGCTACAACCATTTCTGCGAAGAAAACAACCACTGGCTTGATGACTACGCCCTCTTCGTAACCCTGAAAGAACATCATAATGGGAATTCCTGGGACCAATGGCCCCGCGAACTCCGTGACCGCCAACACGAAGCCATGGCCGCCCATCGTGAAAAACTGGCCGACGATGTCAACCGTATCAAGTACCTTCAGTACATTGCCGCCACACAATGGCAGCAGGTAAAACAGTACTGCAACCAGATGGGAATTCACATATTCGGCGACCTGCCAATTTACGTTGATTATGACAGTGTCGATGTGTGGGCCCACCCTGAAATATTCAAACTGAACGACGAGAAAAAGCCCCGCAAGGTGGCAGGGGTGCCCCCCGATTATTTCAGTGAAACAGGTCAGCGATGGGGAAACCCCGTCTACAACTGGAACGAACTGCGCCATCAAAAGTATCACTGGTGGCTCACGCGAATGGAATGCAACCTGCAGCTGTTCGACCTTGTGCGCATCGACCATTTTCGCGGACTGGTGGCCTACTGGGAGATCCCCGCAGAAGAAGAGACCGCCATAAACGGCAAATGGGTGCACGCCCCCGTCTACGACTTCCTTGATACCCTCGGAAAGCGTTTCTTCAACCTGCCGGTGGTTGCCGAAGACCTCGGCACCATCACATCCGATGTACGGGAGGTAATGAACCATTACCGGCTTCCCGCCATGAAGGTGCTGCTTTTCGCCTTCGGTGATGACAACCCCGGCCATCCCTATCTTCCCCACAACTATGAAAAAAACTGCGTGGTATATACCGGCACACACGACAACAACACCACCCGGGGCTGGTTCGAACACGAGACATCTCATGAAATGCGAAGCCGTCTTGAAAACTACACGGGCAGGGGGGTGGACGTGAAAGCTGTCCATTGGGACATGATCCGCCTTGCCATGGCCTCTGTGGCAGACATGGCCATCATTCCCATGCAGGATATCCTCGGCCTCGGCCAGGAATGCCGAATGAACACACCATCAACAAGCGAAGGAAACTGGCGCTGGCGCATGCGATGGGATCAGCTGAACGATGAGAATACCGGACACCTGCGTCACCTCACCAGGGTATTCGGAAGGTAACGCCCGGTTGACATGAAAGGAAAAAAGGGAGATAATAGAACACTGATTATCGTAAATAAAAGGAGAGACACATGGCTTATACCATCAAACATGAAAAAGAAATAATGTTTTACATAGAAAATGAAACTCAAGATAATTATCCCTATCTTTCATACAACGAAAAAGAAGACAGGGTACTTGACCTGGTTGAAACGTATGTTCCAAAAGACATGCGCGGTGAAGGAGTTGCAGCACAACTTGTCACCCATGTCCTGGAGTACGCCAGGGAGAACAGGTACCGTGTCATCCCCACCTGTCCTTATGTACGCTCATTTATTGAAAAACATAATGAATACAATCACCTGGTTGCTGAGCATTAATACTAAATAAAACGTGACTACTCAGCTATGACTAAAATATTGATCATTTGCTTCATAATGAAAAGGAATTGGAGCATCTCCCCCCGCCTTCGGCGGGGGGAGATGCTGGATTATTATTCATTTTAGAATAATATTGAATATTCAGC
>CAZAOK010000089.1:4487-16060 GCA_964486725.1 uncultured Leptospiraceae bacterium | reverse complement strand
ATCAAGGGGGAGGGAGTAGCCAAATCAGATAATTTATTTAATACTGCAAACTATTGTACATCATGCATCTTTTGACAGGCTTGCCGAATTGCCGAAATCTCACCATTTCTTCCGCGTTCACAGCAGCTCCGCATGAGATAATTATTAAGTTCTGTTATAATTAGGTCTAACCCCGTCACCCGTTACCCGTTACCCGTCACCACTATGCTCTCTGCGCCTCTGTGGTGAACATTCGTTGCGTTTATTACAGTTTACAGTAAAAATTATCGCTTTACCATTTTCTGGGCCGTCACCAGCAGAGCGTCCCATACCGGTGAGAAGGGCGGGGCGTAGCCCAGGTCGAGGTAGGCGAAATCCTCTACCTTCATCTTCGAGGCGATGGCGGTGGCGATCACGTTGGTTCTATGCGCCGCACCGTCGGTTCCCGCTATCTGGCCGCCGATTATCTCCCGGGTTTGTGGGTTTATCGTGAGCTTAACAAAAAGCCTGTCACCCTTCGGGCAGTAGCCCGCCCGTGATTTCCAGGTATTTCCCTCTGATGTTGCGGGTATACCTTCAGCTTCCGCCTCATCATCGGAAAGCCCCGTCTTTCCCACCTCAAGGTCGAACACCTTTACCAGCTGGGTTCCCACGATGCCGGGGAACCTTTCTGTTTCAACACCCGCAGCCTGCAGGCCAGCCACCCGTCCCTGCTTGTTGGCAGTAGGCCCAAGGGGCATGTACACGTCCTTCCCTGTCACCAGGTGTTTAACCGTGGCACAGTCGCCCCCCGAGTAGACATCCGGCATGTTTGTTTCAGATTTTTCATTTACGATAATGGCTCCCTTTTCTGTCATCTTCAGTTCAGAACCTTTCAGAAAATCAGTATTGGGAGCGATTCCCACAGATAACACCACGAGATCGGCAGCAATCACCTCTCCCCCTGCATGAACCGCAATACGTGACCCTTCGTTTTTTATCTCTTCAACCGTTGTTCCGGTTTTTACCGTTACCCCGTTGTTTTCAAGCCGCTGTATGATCCGGTCACGTATCTCCACGTCCATGCCCATTGCCACCGATTCAAGTCGCTCCACTATGGTCGTCTCGATATCGTTTCCCCGAAAATTCTCGGCAAGTTCCAGTCCGATAAAACCCCCGCCAACCAGCACCACGGATTTGGGTTTGTTTTCTTCCACGTACTCTTTAATCCTGATACCATCACTGAGGTTTCGAAGCACGAAGACTCCTTCCCGGTCAGCACCGGGGATGGGGGGCTGTATAGCCTTCGCCCCCGTGGCGATCATAAGCTTTCCGTAGGATACTTCCACCTTTTCGCCCTTGTGTACTGCCGTGACCTTTTTCTCCTTGAAGTCGATGGCGGTGGCCTCGGTACCCGTCATTATCTGTATATTTCTTTTATTGATAAACTTATCAACATCTATGGCGATAAGCTTGTTGTAATCCGAGATAATACCCCCGATATAATAGGGCATACCGCATGAACCGTAGGACACGAAATCGCTCTTCTCGAAAAGGGCGATGCTCATCTCTTTATTTTCTCTCCTGGCCTGCGACGCCGCGCTCATCCCGGCTGCCACACCGCCGATTATCAAAAGGTCATAATAAGATTCCATATTTCCTCCAATATTCTCCCTCCCCCTTCATGGGAGAGTGCCGGGGTGGGGGTGCGTTACGCTGCCTGAAACTGCCCCGGTATCAATGCTGATATTATTATTTCTTCCTGCTATTATTATAATGCCAGACCATTGCGGTTGCAATGAAGAAATTAATCCTTGCTGAATTCAGTAATTTATGACTATATGCGTAGTAATATGATATACTTGTAATGCTTGCAAATTTTTACCATTTCCAGAGAGGGCCATCCATGTTTACACGATACATGCATTTTTTTCTCAAGAGTTATGCCCAGAGTGATTACCTTACCGAGGCAAGGGCACGACTTCTCCTGTTATTTGAAACGGTTTTCCTGGTGCTTATACTATTGCTGCAGGTATCCATGCTGGCGGTTGGCATTGAAGATTTTATCCGGGTGGGAAAGATCACCTGGCTTCTAATCGTGGGATTTTCCATCAGCCTTTATTACCTTGAAAAAGGGAAAAATATAGTCTCCGCAAACATATTTATTGCCTTTGGTTCATTGACCGTTGCCGCCGGGTACGTGTCACATCTTTTTGTGAAAGAGGAGCTTCTTTTCTCATCATATGGTATCTTTATTTTTCCCTGCATTGTTCTGTGCACCATTTTCAGCACCACTGCCATGCTTACCATCGTGTCGGTTTCATTTACATTCCTGGTTATACTGGTATACGCCCTCTACCACTACCTGGGTATCGGTTTACCCTTCAACGTGGCCACCTTTGCCACCATAGATACCATTTTTTCTATTGCCATGGTATATACAATTTCCCTTCTGATAACCAGGATATTCAAAAGGAACACACAAATAGCGAAGAAAGAAGCGCAACGAAGCAACAGGCAGAGCGATTTCATTAAAACCATCTTACAGGACAGTTCACGCAGGGTGGTCACCTCCATGAATAACATGACCGCCCAGATAAATGACTTCACGAAGAACACACAGGAGCAGGCATCCATGATCGAAGAGGCAACCGCCACCTTCGAGGAAGTGTCGGCAGGTATTGACAGCGTTGCCGACAGCGCGCAAAAGCAGAATGAAAACCTTGAATCCCTTACCAGTATACTGAAAGAACTCTCCGGTATGATCAACGAGATGGATAATATCATCAACGACACACTGGGTTCCACTAAAACCGTATCAAGCCAGGCCGAATCAGGCAACAGCGCCATGGCTGAGATGGAAGAAGGGATGCACAAGATACGCAAAAGTTCATCCCAGATGACTGACATCATCAGCATCATAAACGACATCTCAGACCAGATAAACCTGCTGTCCCTGAACGCCGCAATAGAGGCGGCACGGGCGGGTGAGTCGGGACGGGGGTTCGCGGTTGTTGCCGACGAGATATCCAAGCTTGCCGACCAGACAACCACCAGCGTGAAGGAGATCGAGAAGCTGGTGAAAGAGAACGATACCGGTATACAGCATAACATGGGGATCGTCAACAATACCGTTTCAACCATCAGCACCATTATCACCGGTATCAATTCAATTAACGACAGGGTGAAAAGCCTGGTAGACTTCACCAGCAAGCAGGTTTCAACCAACGACGAGGTGAACAGCAAGGCACGCGACCTCACCACCCTCGCCGACGAGATAAGCCGCGCCACCGGTGAACAGAAATCCGCGGTGGGTGAGCTGGTACAGGCCATGAGTAATATCTCGCAGATATCACAGTCTAACTCGCAGGGTGCGGGAGAGATGTCGGATGAATCCAGCGGTATAATGAAAATGGTTGAAACCATCAAGGAACAGATAGAGGAATACGGGAAAAACAGCACCGATGAAGATTAAGGTCTCGTCACTTGGCTGCAGGCTCAACCAGGCCGAGATACAGTCAGTTATCACCCGCCTGAAGGACTTCGGCCATACCATCGTGCCGGGCAACAGGGATGCGGAGGTGGTAATTGTGAACTCCTGCGTGGTAACCCATGCAAGTGAACGCAAAACACGAAACCTTGTCTCACGGGCCCTGCGGGAAATGGACCCTTCACTCCCGGGCATGATAATCGTTACCAGCTGTTATGCCGGCAGGGTAGAAAAGGATGGCAATGTTTTTTACGTACCCAACGACTACAAGTACCTCATTCCCGACCTGGTTGAAAACCCGTCACTATTTGATTCAATGGAAGAAAAACCGGCAGAACGGTTCAGCTTTCCACCAGCCACACGGTCATCACGAACCCGAATAAACCTGAAAATACAGGATGGTTGTGACAACTACTGCGCCTACTGCATCATCCCCTACGTGCGCGGCGGCCCGGTGAGCCGCCCGGCGGATGAGATACTGGATGAGTTCAGGGTGCTTCTGGATGCGGGGTACCGGGAATTTCTGCTGACCGGCGTGATGATAGGAAATTACGCGCATAACGAATATGATCTTGCCCATCTTATAGAATCAATGCTCTCCGTTGAGGGGGATTTTCGTATCCATTGCTCATCCCTGTCACCCCATGCCCTCACCGGGAAATTTTTAGACCTGGTCACCCATGAGAAGATGGTGAAGCACCTGCACCTCTCGCTGCAGAGCGGCAGCGACCGTGTGCTCACCCTCATGAACCGCCGCTACAGCACTGACCAGTACCGGCGCATAGTTGAAACCATACGGGGCTCTGACCCCCTTTTCAATTTCACCACCGACCTGATTGTGGGTTTCCCGGGGGAAGGGGACGAAGACTTCAGGCAGAGCCTTGAGTTTGTCAGGGAGATGAACTTCTCCCATGTGCATACCTTTCGTTTCTCTCCCAGGAAGGGGACAGAAGCGGCAAACATGAAACAGACAGTAGACGAGGAAACAAAAGCAGAACGAAGCCGCCAGGTGATCACCCTTTCGGAAACACAGAAGGCAGAGTATTACCGCACCTTCACAGGCTCCACCTCAAGATTCCTGGCCGAACACTACCGAAACGGCTTCACCAGCGGCTTCAACCAGTACTACGTACCGGTTCGGGTACACGAAAAACTGGAGCGCAACCGGTTCTACACCGTACACACAACCCTCTCCCCCGACGGCACATTCCTGGTTGGCAGCGCCAATCCTTAGAGATTAGAATTCAGTGACCGCCTCCAGCGGCACCTCGGGGTAGACCTGGCCGTGTACGGGGGGCATTGAGTTGTATACCCAGTTGATGTCGATGGTACCCAGTTTCACGCCCCGGTGGCGGCTGTACCCGTTGAAGACGCCCCTTACCAGTACGTCTTCCATCTGCATGGTCATGGCGAATACGGCCACCTCTTTGCCTTCAGGTATCTGCAGCAGTTCATGGCCGTACGCGCCGGGAGAGAAAGCAAGCCTGGTTGTGCCGGCAGCCTGGCATTGTATTACCGGCACAATGACGGGGTACCCGTCCCCCCCCACCCATGAAATAAATTTCAGGGAATCAAGCATGTTGAACATGTCTTCTGCCATATGATTCAATATGACCTTTTCACTTTTTCTGCCGGCACCCCCCCTGGCGAATTTGGTGGCCAGTGCCGACCGGATTATGCCTCCCATGGGAAGGCCTTCCTTCTGTCCCACTTCAAGCAGATCGAAATAATATACCGTGTTCACCCCGAAGTAGGTGTTGTAGCGGAACATGGGCTTCTCGTTGAACATCTCGTACTCGGGGCCCTCTTTTCGAAGATGGGTATAGTCAGCTTTTCCCCTCCACATGGAGCGGTCAAGGGTCATCAGCAAAAAACCCGTTTTGGGATTCTTCTGTATGTACTGCTTGGACAATCCCTCGGAGAACTGGCCAAACACCATCTGTGCCTCACTTGCCGGCTGCAGGGAGGTGATGAGTGAAATGTGGGGCTGCCCATCAGGATTTATTGTGGCAAGCAGACCCACCTTTTCGGTTGGCTGCAGCTTCTCTATTTCATCCGGTGTAAAGTTTTTTCTTTTATCATTCATATTGTTCCCCCTTAACAAGACGTGGGATTATTTTTTATTGATTTCTTCTTCTCGCCTGTATCATCATTGTCACCTTCATAACGGGTAGAGCCGGTCCAGAGAACGATGGCGGGGTCAACCCCCGTTGACCGGGCAACTTCGGCCAGGTGCTCCATTCTTTCTTTATCCACAAGTGCAACGCCTGCAAAATCCCACTGCCTGCCAAGCCTGGTATATTTATCCACGCAGAGATTGTTGAAGGCGCAGAGCTCCCACCTGGTGATTACCCCCGCGGGAAGATCCGCGAGAAACTCGCCGATACCCCGAATGTTTTCATCCGTATCGGTAGCCCCGGGAATAACGGGGGTTCGCACCCAGAGTTCACGGGGGTAGAGATGTTCTTTCACAAGCTGTGCCACGTGCCGCAGGTTCTCAAGTATCCGTTCGTTACTGCTTCCGGTAAACCCGCGGTGCAGTTCTGCATCAATGAGCTTTACGTCAAAAAGCACAAGGTCGGCATGCGGCAGTATACGGTCGAGGGCATCCTTCCCGCAGACTCCGCAGGTGTCGATAGCGGTATGAATACCCTGTGCACGCAATGATCTTAATAGTTCCGTCACGAATTCTTTCTGCAGGGTAGACTCCCCGCCCGAAACGGTTATCCCGCCGCCGGACTTCTCGAAGAAGGCCCTGTCCTTTACCAGTTCTGCAACCAGTTCGTGAACGGTCCATTTCCTTCCCAGCAATTCCAGCGCGGTTGAGGGACATTCATCGGCGCACCTGCCGCACCCGGTGCAGAGTTCACGGTTCACCTCGATACCCCCCTCATCAAGGTAGAGGGCGTTCTCGGGGCATACGTCCATACACATCTTACACATGATGCACCGTGAACCGATCCAGTGAACCTGGGGACGGGGTGATATGCTTTCGGGGTTATGGCACCACGTGCATGACAGGGGACACCCCTTCATGAACACCGTGGTGCGAATTCCCGGACCGTCCTCGGTGGACATGCGTTGAATCTCAAGAACGGTACCTTTCAGCGTGGTGATATCTTTTGTTACTGACATAGTTACGCTCCTTAAAACCTGCCGTGGCTTACCCTGGCGATAACCTCGTCCTGCAGCTCTTTACCGATGCTGGTGAAATAGGCGTTATACCCCGTGACCCGCACCAAGAGGTGCCGGTAGTCCTGGGGATGTTTCTGCGCGTCACGCAGCATATCCGGGTCAAGCATGTTTATCTGCAGTGCGGTACCGCCGTTCTCGATATACCCCCTCAGGAAAGCCTTGAACTTGTCCCTGTGCTCGGGGTCTTTGAGTATTGACGGGTTGAATGTTATGGTATGGCTTGCCCCGTTTGGAAGCATGTTGTTATACCCGTCCCAGTCCCCCTGGTTGTCACGGGCACGTCCTCCCAGCACCTTCCCCACCGAATTGGTGTTGGCAGTGGGGCCGTTGATATCCGCCCCGTTTGACGGACAGATAGCGTTGGACAGAAACTGTCCCTTCTCACGGCCATCGGGGCTTGCGGCCATGATGAACCCGTCGCCTGCCCAGTAATTCCAGCTGAGCATTCCAGGGCGAAACTGTCTTCCGGTTGACAGCGTGCGGTGTTTCCATGTCTCACCTGTCCAGAGTTCCATCACCTTCCGGGCCATTTCATCAGCACCGTCATCGTCACGTCCATACTTGGGTGCCCGGTTCTTCGCCCTCGCCTGCAGCACCTGGTGTCCATTCCAGTTATCACGCAGGGCCAGGATTAGTTCATCCATGGTGCATTCTTCCTGGTCAAAGACCAGGTATTTCACCGCCAGAAGTGAATCCACGGTGGTGGCATATGTTACCGCCTCCAGGGTTGTAAAGCTTATCTCTGCCGCCCCCTGGGTGATGTCCCTGCCGCTTTCAGCACATCCCTTGACCATGCAGGAAAGGTAGGGTGTTGGATTAAAACTGGCCCTGATACGTTCTGATGATTCGTAGAGGTCTACTATTTTCTTAATAATATAACGGGTCTGTGTCACGTAGGCGTCCCAGAACTCATCCCATGTTGCAAATTTCCGGGGATCACCGGTACGGGGGCCATCCTGCCGGGGTTTCTCGGTTTTGCCGGTAATGGGGTCGGTGAAAGGGTGCATATCCCGGCCACGGGTTAAAACAAGTTCAACCGCCTTCAGCAGGTTCAGGTTATTGTCCACCGTGCCCGAACGGTCATTACCCGCCATGGTATTTTCCAGGCAGCCAACGGGGGCATAATCCCACACGGTATCATCGTTAATAAGATGATCAAGACGGGCCATCTTCGATTCTTTCATCATTCCAGCCATGGAACGCTCGTCAAAATTCAGAAGAAACGGGGCACCCTGGCTTGATTCGATCATGCCCACCACCCGGTCAAGAAGTTCATCCGGTGTGTTCTGATGCAGCCGCACATTAGGCTTGGGCTCCAGGATGGGGGACATCTCGTCAATCACCTCCAGGATAGCATAGGTAAGGTCATTGCTGAGGTCTTCACCGTCTTTTCCCCGTCCGGAGATAGTGAGAAGCTGGCCGAAGCCCGCGGTAATCCCCTGGTTTCCCGTACGGATCATTGAATCATATGCGGTATTTGCGTGTACCCAGAAGCATTTCATGATTTCCTTCCCGAACTCCCGGTCCATCCCCTTGTCAATTGAATATTTCCAGTAAGGATAGAGGTACTGGTCGATCCTGCCAAATGACACGCCCGGTCCCGGATAATTTTCATCCGCCATAATGAGCATGTGATTAAGCCATAGGGCCTGCAGTGCCTCCCAGAAAGTTCCGGGGGGTTCCCAGGGAACCCGTTCAAGATTTTTGGCCATCTGCAGCAATTCTTCACGGCGCATGCTGTCAGTTATTCTCACCGCCTGGTCACGGCATACCTCCGCGTATTTTTTCGCCACCTGCCCCGGCATGGTGGCGGCTGTCATCATGGCACGGAGCTGGGCACCCTTCGGCCCTTTTTTCTCACGGGGAGTAAGGTCATCATACATCTCGGCCAGCTCTTCGTGAATCCCCTTCCACCCCAGGGAAAGGGCCCGCTCATGTCCTGGCACCAGGTGCCCGCTTGTGGCACCGGCATTGCCGTACCCGTGATCATGAAACCACTTCATTTGTGCCCGCGAACCTTTTTTACCCATTATCATGCGGTTACGCTTCTTCTGTTCCTTCTTCGTCAGGCACATTGAAGTCTGAATGTTAAACCTGCCCCCGGCGATAAGGTCGCCGGGCAGTATCTCGTGGGGAAGGTAGTGCACCATCACCTCCCGGTTGAACCATGCCCGCCGCTCAGGGATGCTCAATTTCCAGAAATCCTCCCCCAGGGCAACAGGCCTGGCGGCCATACGGTACGAGGAATGGAGGGTCTGCAGTAACGCGTAGGTCTCGGGTACGATATAGAATGTCAATTCATCATACTGCTCATCCCACGGGGTACCCGTTGTCCACGAGGTGTTCTCGTTGTTCCAGGCACGCTCATTGCCGTCGAAATAATATTCCCTCAGCCACTCTACCCGGTCAGAAAGCCCCCTGGGCTGCTTGATAAATTCCTGTGCTTTTTTTGCTGATGATTCCATGTGTGCCTCCTTACTTTTCATCCCCGCTGGTCACGGCACGAAGATGTTCTTCCCCGTGATCGATGATCTTTTTCATTACCCCCTCCGCTTCGGCGGGGTTTTTGTCCCGTATAGCCTCAAACAACTGAAGGTGATAGGCAAATACAACGTCCACAACAGCTTCTTCGCTGAAAAACTGCGCGGTAAGATTGGTATATACTTCCCTGAATGAATTCATAAGCAGTGGGTAAATAACGTTGCCGCTTGCCAGGGCCACCAGGTGATGCACCCTGAAATCCAGCATCACGATATTCTCAATATCCGCCCGGGGGGCCTTTTGTTCCTGTTGCAGAATCTCCCGAAATTCTTCGATATGCGAATCATCCCTGTTAACGGCTGCCAGCCGGGCGGTTTCCAGTTCGTACAGGTTTCTCATCTGCAGCATGCTGTCAAAGATGTGCCGTTCAAGCCTGCCCTGGTGATAATTCACAAGGGAATTCAGCAGGGTAAGTGACCCCTCCCGTCGATAGTCGTTCACCACCGTGCCAACCCTGGACTTCATGGTGACAAGCCCCTTGCTCTCCAGGTCAACCAGGCCCTCGTGCACCACCGGACGGCTCACCCCAAGCTGCAGTGCAAGCTCCCTTTCTGAAGGCAGCTTCTGTCCTATTGATATCTTCCCCGAAAGGATAAGTTCTTCAAAGCGCTCCACGAACACATCCTTCAGGCTGTCTGCTTTTAACGGTTGCAATAGTTCTTCCATCTATCTCCCTCTTTTGGCAACTGGTAATACCAGTATACCAGTTGCCATGTGTATGTCAATATTTTTATCACCCACGGGTATAAAAACGGTACCCGGTGCTTGCCTTCACCCTCTCAAGTTTTTTCTTGAGAACCGGCAGCAGCTTTTTACCCCTGTCCTTCCTGATGATATTCTTCTTCTCACCCGGGTCAGTTTTCAAATCAAACAACTCGGGGGGACGCACGTTATTCTGATAGGTTATGTATTTATACCTGTCAGTTCTCACCGCCGTGATCCCCGGGATGGGGATGGGAAAGACAGGAAAATGCTCATAAAGGAAGGATGAACGCCACCGGTTTTTCATGTTCCTCAGCAGTGGAACAGCACTTCGCCCCTGCATATAGGGGGGGACGGGGATGCCAGCAACGTCCAGCAGGGTTGGAGCAAGATCAATATTCAGCACCATCTCACCCACCCTTCGCCCCGCATTACGCACAAGGCCGGGATACCTGACAAAGAAGGGTATACGGATAGACTCCTCGTAGGCCAGCCGCTTATCATACAGCCCGTGCTCACCAAAGAAATGCCCGTTGTCACCCGCGTACACCACTATGGTGTCATCCAGTATCCCCATCTCTTCAAGCTTGTGAAGCACCCGCCCCACCTGCTGGTCAACCGACACCACTGTCTCGCAGTAATTCCGGTACAGCATATCAAGGGGCATCGGGGCACCTACGAACAGATGGTTGTTGGTCATGGTAACCCATGGATCAGACTCGGGGGGCATCTGCAGATCAACGTCATCGTACAGGCTGTCGAGGTGTTTTGGGGGCAGAAAACCGAAATGTACCGCCTTATGAGACAGGTACAGGCAGAAGGGGTTGTTCCTTTTTTTATCGATATATTTCAGCGCGTAATCGGTAAGATCTTCGGTGATATACTTCCCCTTTCGTTCCACTTCCTTTCCATCCACCATAAGGGGACAATCATAATATACACCCTGTCCCCCCTCTTTCGTAAAAGAAACAAAATGATCAACACCCCGAAGCTCGGGAAGCCCCTCACCGGGCATATGCCATTTGCCGATAAAGGCGGTATCATATTTGTACTTTTTAAGGATCTCCATGAAGGTGATGTTCTCGTTATTCCAGGGGGTATGGTTGGTAACCACGCCGTGGGTATGGGCATACTGACCGGTAAGAAAACTTGCCCGGGACGGGCTGCACAGCGAAGTGGTCACGAATGAATTAGCAAACATTACCCCCTCATTGGCGATACGGTCAAGATTAGGGGTTTCAATGAAGGGATGATTCATACAACTGAAGGCATCCCATCGATGATCGTCTGTAAGAATGAAGACGATGTTGGGCCTCTTCGTCTTTGCCAGTAATTTTCCTGAAAGTGTTGTACCAAGCATACCGGCTAGGGCGGCACCTCCCGCTACTTTAAGCATCTCTCTTCTGCTGATATTTTTATTATATAATGGCGTATTGTTCTTTTTCATAGGGTTGCTTCTCCTGTCAATATTCACAAGGTATACCGCTGCCTACGAAAACAGCATGGTATACAGGTCCATGTAATAGTAATAATAGGTGTGCCCCCCGTTCCACAGAAACACCACGGTGAAAAAAAGCCCCGCGGTAAACAGCACAAGACCTGTCCACCTGCTTCTTAAAGACAAGTCACCAGTTCTCCTAATCATCACCCTGTCACAAATAATCTCTGATATACCCATGCACATGAG
>CAZAOK010000089.1:0-4387 GCA_964486725.1 uncultured Leptospiraceae bacterium | reverse complement strand
GGTATGCTCCTGGATAGATCATACGTATTGATGGATACCAGCATGGCAACCAGCACTATGCCGGCGGGGATACCCACCCTTTTAATCCTGGATAACTGTTCCATGCCCCCTCCTCATTTTTTTACATAAGAAACATACCTGCCCACAGAGAATTATGGCGGCAGGTGGTATGACCAGTCGCTATTATGTACTATTGTATGACACAAAGTCAAGAAATTTAGGAGGGAAAAGCCGGTTACAGGAAATGATCTTTTTCTATACTACGTCAACCACCACCAGGGTCACATCATCATCGAATGAATCTTCCATTCCGCTCCACTGCTGCAGGCTGGTGATCATGCTGTCGGCAAATTCATCGGGGGTCATGTCATGTCCCTCTTCAATATAGCGGAACATCCTTTCTTCTGAGAACATCTCGTCATCCTCGTTTCTGCACTCAAGAATCCCATCAGTGTACAAAATAATACGGTCACCGGGAAGAACAGAAAGCACTGTTTTGCTGAACTCCTGTTGGGGGAAATACCCTATCACCCTGCCCTTCGCTTCAACACTGATGATCTTCTTTTCACAGCCCCGCCAGATCAGCAGGGGCCAGTGCCCCGCGTTTGCCACGTGGATCTGCATGGCATCAATATCCAGGTAGAAACATCCGGCAGTGACATACTGTTCGTACGAATACCGGCTCAGGGTTGCATTCATTATTTCCATAAGGCCGTGTGGTTCAGATACATACTCACGGTTTTCGGCGAAGGCTATTTTCACCATGGCACTTATAATGGCGGCAGGCACACCGTGACCGGACACGTCGGCGATAAAGGCACTCAATTTACCGGGTTGGGCTATATGAAAATCATAATAATCCCCCCCTATAATCTCCATGGGGACATAGCGCACGGCACATCGTATCCCCTCCATATCCGGAAGACTCTCTGGCAGAATTGACTGCTGAATACGCATGGCGATGGTGAGATCATGCTGCAACAGCATAAAACGGTTGTGTGCAGCGGCGGCTTTTTTCAGGGCGATAAGGTTTTCCAGCCGCGCCAGTAGCTCCTGCCGGTCAAAGGGTTTGGAGATATAATCGTTGGCCCCCAGTTGAAACCCGATAAGCAGATCAGAGGGTGCATTCTTCGCTGTTAAAAGTATAACCGGCACCTGGTAATGTGAGTATTTTTCCCTGATCTTTCTGCACACATCATACCCGGAAATACCCGGCATCATTACGTCAAGGAGAAGAAGATCAGGTTCATACCCCAGTTCCATCTTTCCAAGAAAATCCGCCGCGTCACGAAACACCGTCACCCGGTATCCCGCGATCTGTAATTGATTGGTTACCACCTGCAGGTTCACAGGATCATCATCCACCACGCAAATTTCCGCGTCAGTTAACTCTTCACCACCTGCCATATCCCGCACTTTCATAACATTCATGTCGGGGCCGGACACACCCTGCTGTAATTCTTTACCATAGCGGGGGATTATCTCCATCGTATCCACGGTTTTCTCTATATTACCAGCGGGCAGGGTGAAAGTCACCGTTGTCCCGCCATTCTCATTAGATTCAATAGTGATATGACCCTCATGCAGCTCCACCAGTCTCCTGGTAATGGCAAGTCCCAGCCCGGCACCCCCATACCGCCTGGTTATTGAGCCGTCACCCTGCACGAATGGCTCAAACACATGGGAAATATATTCATCCGCGATACCTTCACCCGTATCTATTACCCTGAAAACTATTTCGCCGTTATTACCGGCACTAGCTTCGGCAGTAACGATAACTTTCCCCTTTTCGGTAAACTTTATGGCATTGCCCACAATGTTATAAAAAATCTGCTGTACCCGTGCCTCGTCTGCACAGATTACCCATCCTTCGGGCACCTCGTTTACCAGTTCAATACCTTTCTTATCTGCCAGGGGACTCAATACAGACATAATAACACCCGCGATAACGTGGGCATCAATATGCCTGCATTCCAGTGAGATCTCGTTATGTTTCAAACGTGAAAAATCCAGTATCTCGTTTACCATGTTTTCAAGGCGGCTGCCGCTATGCACGATCAACCTGAGATTTTCCGCCATCCCGGGGGTAATCTCTCCCACGGCACCGGCAAGCAATGACTCGGCAAGACCGATTATGCCGTTTAATGGTGTCTTTAACTCATGTGAAGTGTTGGCGAGAAATTCATCTTTCAGCCTGTCTGTTCGTTCAAGTTCCCTGTTTGCCGCCTCAAGATCGCTGATGTGCCTGTTCAGCGCATCAGCCATTTCATTAAAAGACTGACCCAGCCGACCCAGTTCATCTTCAGAATCGACATTGATACGGTAACCAAGCTCACCTTTTTCAAACTGGGACACACCATCTATCAGCCTTCTTACCGGCCATGAAATCTGCCTGCTGAGGAAAAGACCCACAACGATGGCAAGGGCGATTGCCGTGAAAGTTGCGATAATAATGAAATTTTGAAGCAGAACCAGCGGTTCAAGAACCGCTGACTTTGAATACAGCATCCGGGCCAGGCATACCGGTTTCTCTCCATGGGGAACACCTGCCGCGATGAATTCGTAATAGGTTTTGCTGCTGCTCTGCGGTGTCATCTCTGAAAAACCAGTGGAACTTTTCATTCTCAGAAGTTCATTCTCATCGATAAAGCCATCCCTTACCGGGATATTTTCCGGAGAATCATCCGGGGTTAACCGTACCAGTATTCTCCCATTTATTTGTGGATTGGAGGACAGCATCACCGCCTCGGCATATCTGAAACCACGATCCGACAGGGGCTTGAACATGGATATCATGTCATTGGCGTCCACCGATGAAGCAAGCACATCACCGCCGTTCATCATCAGAACATTTACTACCGACTGCGCCATAACCGAAGAGTTCAGTTTACCCTCCGTTATGAGCCGGTTGATTTCCTGGTTTTTTTGATAACTGAAAATAAAAAATGACAATGGCAGAGAGGACACCAGTGTGATAATAATACAGGCAATTATTAATTTTGATCTTAAATTCATTGCACCACGTTATCTAAGTTTTTCAAGTGCTTCTTTTCTTTTCAGGGCCCGTGTGTAATATATTTTGGCCATCCTGTTATCAGGGTCAAATACCAGCACCCGATCCATGATAGTAATACATTTCTCATAGTTTTTCCGCCTGTAGGCGGCAATACCTTCTTCCACGAGGCCGGGCACATCTTCAGCCACCTTTTCCCGGATATCCTTAATCAGGGCACGGGCATCATTGTGATTATCCCTGATAGAACTCAGAAGGGAAATGGCCTGGTAATACTGCTCATCTGATGCCAGGTCTTTTGCCTGCCGGTATGTAGACTTGATCTTCGAAATCCGGCGCATATAGTCTTCTGCTTCAGTATGATCTTTTTCAAGTGATAAAACCATTGAAAAATATCCCTCGGCAGAATCAATTTCACCCGTTTCAAACTGTTTTATACCCCGGGTCATGTACATCTCCAGTTTACCCTCGTCCAGCTCCCTTTTGCTTTCTCTCCACCTTGTGAAGGCACCCGGGTTATATGTTACCCCAAAAGTCCACTGGCTGGTTGCAAATGACCTGTCAGAAAGTGACAGTATAGAATATTCTCCCGCCATCTGAACTGACACCATCTCCACTACGGGAAATTCAACACCTGCCCTCAACAGTACCCCTGGTTTATATGTCCGTTTTTTTTCGCCCAGCCTGTCTGTTTCAAGCCTGAGAAAAGATTCTTTATAAAACAACCCGCCGTAAGGATAGGCGGTATACGAAAAAATTGATACCCCTTTCATCAACCCGCCGCCCCCATACAGTCCATACGACCGCATGGATGACTCTTCACTATACCGCAGGTTCCAGCTGGAATAATTGATCCCGGCACCCAAAAACACTATATCATGCACGAGATACCTGAAAGACAGCCCAACCACCTGCCCGTCATTCAACTGCTCCTCGTATATGCCCCGCACATTACTGTACCCCGCATGGGGAGTAAAAAGCATGTCACCCTTTTGTATGGCCTCTCCAAACCCGGCTGCGGGCACAACACAAAGAATACTTATCAGCATCAGCACCCTGAGCGCAGCCCGTATTCGAATCCCCAATACAATGTGTTCTGCTGCTTTACGCCATCTGGTATTTATATAAGTACCCGGCACTCTTTATCTCATTATCCAAGCATTTTTATTTCAGTTTACTATTCACATATGCTTCATTATTCCTCTTCAGGCAAGAACAATTTTTCTCACCTGTACAATTTGGGCAACCACAGAGGTTCAGAGGTGTAAATGTCATTCCCGCGAAGGCGGGAATCCAGGAGTAAACAACATGCAGTATTTTGTATATATCTTAGCCAGCAGAAAAAACGGTACGATGTACATCGGAGTTACCAGT
>CAZAOK010000088.1:0-16381 GCA_964486725.1 uncultured Leptospiraceae bacterium | reverse complement strand
CATGAATGACGACAGATGCATAATAAAAATCAATACAGCAATCAGACAAGAAAAGAAGAGATAGTAAATGCCATATCACATGGCACCGGTGTGCTGTTGTCAATCACGGGACTTGTGCTGCTTCTTGTGTATGCTTCCATGCAGGGTGATATATGGAAAATCATATCATTCAGTATTTATGGTGCATCACTGATTATACTTTATCTAATATCAACCTTGTATCATCTTCTCAAAACTGATAAGTTAAAAAAACTTTTCCAGATCCTGGATCATTCATCAATATACCTGTTAATTGCAGGTACGTATACACCTATACTTTTAATAAATCTGAAAGGAGTACTTGGCTGGACTTATTTTGGAATAGTATGGGGTCTTGCAATAATTGGTATTCTTCTGAAATCACATTTTATCAATAAATCTGATCTATTAACTGTAATAATATACATTCTGATGGGATGGATAATTATTTTCGCGTTAAAGCCGCTGATCACTTCAATTTCATTTTCCGGATTTTTGTGGCTGCTGGCAGGAGGAATTTCATATACTGCGGGGGTTGTTTTCTTCCTGTGGGAGAGTCTCCCCTTTCAGCATTTCATCTGGCATCTTTTCGTTATGGGTGGAAGCATTTGCCATTTCTTTCTAATCTTTAATTACGTGTTACCTGCTTAATACCAGGGAAATGAAAGTAATTGTCATTAAACAACTCACCTTTTAAGCAATATATTTTTATCGTAACTTAATAAATAATTTATATTAAATGTAGTATGTGCGTATTTATTTCCCCTGTGTTACAAAACATCAAAAGGGAAACCCATGGTCAGATTTGTAAAGACACCCCGCAACTTTAAAATATTTGCCGGTTTCATACCATTTCTTTTGCTCCTGATTCTCAGCGGATTTTTGGGTATATATTCACTTAATCAATCATTCAATGACGCGAATACATACATTGAATCGGTTAACCTTGCTCGTGAAGTCCAGGTACAATTACAGCATCAGTTTCATAACTGGAAAACAATTATACTTGAAGGTGACAGATTCTCAGAATACAGGAAACGATTTCACCAGTTTTCTTATAACGCGCAGGACATACAGAACCTGCTGTTCAACCTTAAACTTCGTTGTAACAATTTCGAAGGGATACCACCCCGGATAGAGGAATATCGAGAAAAGCACAAAAAACTGACAAGTGAATACCTGACACATATCGTTAACCTGGAAGAATCAAATTTTAACAACCAGTCTAAAATTATTGAAATAACCCAGGGTAAAGAAGAACAGGCACTACATGAAATGGATGTAATTGTTAACGATATTATAAGTATTGCCCATAAAAAGATCGAAAACATAAATAAATATTATATAATTGTAATCTTTTTCTCTTTTTCGATTATAACAATATCAGCTTTAATCATGAGTATATACATTGCGCGCAGGTTGGTAAGGACACATCATGAACTTGAAGAAAAAGTAAGGGATAGAACAGCAGCTCTTACAGAGGCAAACAGAAATATAAGTCTTTCTGAACAGAAATATCGTGTTCTTGTTGAAGGCTCAAATGATATTATATTTTCTTTAAATGAAAAATTTGAAGTATTGACAATCAACAGATCTGTAAAAAAACAGTTTAACATATCACCGGAACGTCTTTTACAAAGGAATTTTATGGACCTGGTTTATGAAGATGACTCCAGAAATTCAGTTACAAGACATTTCGTTCGTGAAAAGTTGGAACTATTTCGACAGGACAGGAATCCTGTAACTTTCAAGGCTGAATTTAAATCACCAAATATTGTTGAACCAAAAGAAATGACAATCAGTCTTGAGTATATCAATATAGATGGAAAAACAGAGATTTTCGGAAAGGCTTCAAGAATACCAGATGATACACTAATGGATTATTTTGTTAGTGAAAAACAGAACTATTCCATCGGCAATTCACTAATAGCCGCCGAAGATATTACTTTTCGAATAACAACGAACTTGAAATGCTTTCTGAAACAAAAAGACGTGCTGCTGCTTAGAATTGCACTTCGCGAAATGATAATTAATGGTATTGAACATGGCAACCTCGGCGTTTCATTTGACGAAAAGTCACAGGCTACGTTGAATGATAATTACTTTGAATATATTATGCAGCGACAGAATGACCCGAGGTTTAAAAATAAACGGGTAAATATTGAGTATATGATAAAAGCAGATCGAGCCGTGTATAAAATTACAGACGAGGGAGAAGGCTTCGATCATCAATCATACTTCAATAAAAGTGCAGATGACGTGAACAACCATATGTTAATGCATGGAAGAGGAATAACCATGACCCGTGAAATTTTTGATCACATAGAGTACAATAAAAAAGGCAACCAGGTGTTACTGGTTAAGTACTTTAGTTAAATGTTATATCCAACCAGGTTAAAGTAATAAAGAAATACCGTAAATACTACACAAGCCAGTGTAAGAATACTGTAATATGTTCTCTCCAGAATAGAAAGGGCCCTGACTTTCCACATCTTCACTGACAGGTACATCATATATAGTGTAACAAGTATGCAAAGCAATGGCAGAATTAACAGAACAGGTATAGGGGACGGGGTTTTCCACCACAGGCTTATCTGTATTGTATTAAGCAGAATAATTCCCATTGCAGCGAAAAACACAACGTAAAGAATTCCATTTAAAGATGCAACAAGATATCCCCTTTTAATATACACGGGAAGTTGGTAATCAGATTTTTTATGCTTTCTTACTACACAAAAGAAGAATAATGGGGACGTTAAGAACAATACAACACAAAATCCGAGAAGTATCATATGAAAACCTGAAGTTTCATACCATGGCAGCCTTTCGTATCCAGCTGTAGGATTTGATGCCTTGAATAAGAATGAAGTTTTTCCGTCTTCATCTATTCGGAAACCCACCTTTTCATTACCATCCTTTTCAGCGAACAAAGATTTCCCCAACAATTTAAATATTTTGCCATTTATCAATAATGAATTATCATTATGAACACGTACTTTCACATCATTTAACAGTACTCCAAGTTTCGCTATGGTATCCCTGTCATACCTGTTATTTCTGTAATTTCCTTCAAATACTTTCAGGTTGATGTCAGATGAGGGTTCAGTAGTTGCCAGTTTTTTCTCGGGAAAGAATGTATTTAAGAATAAGCTATTAAATTCGTCATATATTTTATATTGATTACCAGATGGATATTCATAATTTCCAGATATGAAATACCCCATGTTTTTCTCGGGAATCAATACCTGTATAGTTTTATAACCTGCAACCCAGCCACCATGAGTTAAAACTCTGATTCCATTTATCTCGTCCTCGATATAGCCAAAAGTCATTCCGGGTAGCTTTTCATGATTGGTAAACTGTTGTGCATGCATCATCCTGGCAGTGTGATTATCAAGGACTCTCTGCCCTGCATAGCTGCCATTGTTCAAGTGCATGATCATGAAACTGGCCATGTCATCAGCGGTGGTCATAAGTGTCGCTGCAGGGTACGGGAAAATATAATCATAGGGCAATGCCTGGTATGTCTGGTCCGTATACACGTATGGAGTTGCAAGCCTTTCTCTTAAAGATTTGCTTATCACGAATGATGAACTGTTCATCCCAAGCGGTTTGAATATATTATCATTAACATATGCAGAAAATGATTGTCCTGAAATTCTCTCTACGAGGTACCCTGCAAGTGCATACCCGTAATTTGAATAGCTGGTTACCGTACCGGGTGGGTATACCCTGTCTGGGGTACGCTCTTTTATAAATTGTTCAAGAGTAAATCTCTTTTCTTTTTCAAGCGTGGACATCCTGACATTAATATCATCAAACCCCGGTGTATGCGTCAGAAGGTGCCGTAAAGTTACAGGAGGATGCGAGTTTTCCGGTATAACCTTAACATCGAGGTAAGAATTCACGTCCGTATCAAACTTTAGTTTTCCCTGTTGATACAGCTGCATCACGGCAGTTGCGATAAATAGCTTCGAGTTGGATGCAACCCTGTATATGGTTTCAGCCGGATCAGGTTTGATTTTCTTATCCAGGTCGGCATACCCGTATCCCTGCGAATATATAACCTTACCATCCTTGACCATAATAAATACAGCCCCGGGTACATGGTATTCATCTAACTTTGAGCTGAAATAATTATCAGTAAACTTTTTAACATCTGATGTATTGATTGGTTGAGCGAAAGACCACAATGGATTGACAGTAATAAAAACAACGAACAGTATACATCTTATTGTTTTGTGTATCATTATTTAACCTGCCTTTTCGTTATCTGCCGGGTTCAATGCGGACAGAAATTCATTATCTGTGTATATCATAATTACAATATATCTGGGTATTAGATATCATTTATTATTTAAAGTCTATTAGTTTTTAAAAATTCTATTGATACTTAATTCTTGACAAATCAGATACATTTCATTCTTCTTTAAATTCGCTAATAAAGATAATGGTAGAGATTTAATAATGGAAAACGATTCACAAAAACAATCCCTGAATTTCATTGAACAGATTATTGATGGTGACCTTGCTGATGGAACTTATACAGGTGTGCACACCCGGTTTCCTCCTGAGCCCAATGGTTACCTGCATATAGGTCATGCTAAATCCATATGTCTAAACTTCGGCCTGGCTGAGAAATATAACGGAAAATGCAATCTTCGTTTCGATGACACCAACCCGGAGAAAGAAGATGTTGAATACGTTGAATCTATAAAGCAGGACATACAATGGCTTGGATTTACCTGGCACGAAAACCCCAGGTATGCCTCAGATTATTTCGACCAGTTATATGAATGGGGAGTACTGTTGATCAAAAAAGATAAAGCATATGTTTGCGACATGAGCGCCGAAGACGCGGCTGCCTCACGGGGAACACCAACACAGCCGGGAAAGGAAAGTCCGGATCGCAACAGGTCTGTAGAAGAGAACCTTGAATTGTTTGATCGTATGAAAGCCGGTGAATTCAAGGAAGGTGAAAAGGTACTACGGGCAAAGATTGACATGTCCTCCCCCAATATGCACATGAGGGATCCTGTATTATATAGAATCAGGCATCAGACACATCATAATACCGGTGATACATGGTGTATATATCCCACCTATGATTTTGCCCATGGACAGTCAGATTATATCGAAGGTATTACCCACTCTATTTGTACACTGGAGTTTGAAGTTCATCGGCCACTGTACGACTGGATACTGGATCACATTGTACCACGGGGCCAGTACAGGCCAAGACAGATCGAATTTGCCCGCCTGAACCTGAACTATACCATAATGAGCAAACGTATGCTGTTACGGCTTGTAAAAGAAGGTCATGTGCGTGGCTGGGATGATCCTCGGATGCCCACGATAACAGGTCTTCGTCGACGTGGCTATACTCCGGATTCAATTCGAACCTTCGCGAAAACCGTTGGTGTTGCCAGGCGTGACAATATTATCGACATGGCCCTGCTTGAACACTGTATACGAGATGATCTGAACAAAAAAGCCCAGAGGGTAATGGGTGTTCTTGATCCCTTGAAAGTTATAATAACAAATTATCCGGAGGGACAGTCAGAAGAGATCGACGCGGTGAACAATCCTGAAGATGAATCCAGGGGAACACGTAAAGTCCCCTTCTCAAAAATTCTTTATATTGAACGTAATGATTTCATGGAAGATGCGCCGCGGAAATTCTTCCGCCTTGCACCGGGCCGTGAAGTGCGGCTGCGGGGAACTTATTTCATTACCTGCAATGATGTGGTCAAGGACGAGTCCGGAGAAGTTATTGAGCTTCACTGCACTTACGATCCTGAAACAAGAAACGGGTATGCCCCGGATGAACGAAAAGTCAAGGGAACCATTCACTGGGTGTCTGCTGAACATGCAGTTAAGTCTGAGATAAGGCTCTACGACCGGCTGTTTAATGTTGAAGACCCGTATGAAACCGTTGACAATGGGGATTTTACAGATAATCTCAACAATGAATCACTGGTAACGGTATATGGATATGTTGAACCATTTATAAAACAGGCCAGGCCGGGAGATTCTTTCCAGTTCGAACGGCTTGGGTATTTCTGCATGGATTCGGACTCAACGGATGACCTTCCAGTATTCAACCGGACGGTTACCCTGAGAGATACATGGTCAAAGATTTCATCAAGGAAATAACATTTTGGGAGGTCGCACATGGCAAAAGAGTATAAAAATGCTGTCTGGATTTGTCTTGCACTGAGCATTATTGCTGCTGGTGGAATAGTTGCAGGTATACTGCTGGCAAAACCACTGGTTATTGCAATAGTATTGATACCTGTCATAGCCTATGAAGTGTACAGGACTGAAGGTGTATTTACCACACTGGCATCGTGGGGAGCACTTGGTATTGTGTTACTGGAAATATACGCTATCGCAAGTGGCATTACCTTTAATATTCAGGGTTTGATACCGGTAAATATAAATATACCAGGTACACTGGGCGCAAACATGCCTGCCGCGCTTATCGGACCTGTAATCCTTGTAATTCTATCCATCTATCTTTTCAAGCAAACGGCAGGTATGTATACAAGGTGGCTGTCGGTTATTATACTGATCACTTCTGCGGCACTCTTTTATACAATTGATCCGCAGCTGATGGGTAATATATTTAATTCACCGGACTTACAGAGAGAAATAAACGAGGGCATACAGAGAAATATCAGGAAATAAATAATTGTCATCGTAAAAAAATGTGATAATTATAAAACATACGGCATCTAAATACTTGACAAAGATGCCGGTGTTTAATAGTCATGTTTCTCATACACAGTGCCCGGTGGTGTAATTGGCAACACGTCTGACTCTGGATCAGAAGTCTCCAGGTTCGAGCCCTGGCCGGGCAGAATATAAAAAACGCCGTTTCAGCGGCGTTTTTTATTTGTCATTATTTTCCAGCTTATCCTTCAACTCAACAAGGTCAAGATGCATGGTGCTATGCTCTTCAAGGAACTTCTTCATGTCCTTTGCCGCGGCAAGGTTTGACTTGAACAATTCATTCATTGTATTCACTCGTGTTAACACGTCGTAGATAGCCAGCTTCTGTTCTGTGGTTGCGTCATCGATCTCAATTGACCGGTTATTAATGGTTATTGCATCCTCTGAAACTATTTTGTTCATCCTGCCCTGGTCCCTGACTGTGTTGGCAATTCGCCTGATATCATCACTGATTCCCTGTATCTGTTCAAAAACTTTTCCCGCTGCTTTCACCGCGTCCTGAATGGTATGTGTATGCCGTTCCAGCCGTTCGTTGGTTGTATTAAGCATGGTGCTTATATCCTTTACACTTGATGCCGTCTGGTCTGCAAGCTTGGAAACCTCGTCAGCCACAACGGCAAATCCCCTTCCATAGTCACCTGCCCTGGCTGCTTCAATGGATGCATTAAGGGAGAGAAGATTTATCTGGTCAGATATATCACTAATCACGTTCAATACTTCATTTACAGAACGAGATTCCTCAATTACAGTTAACATTTTTTCAGAAGCATTGTACAGTTCCTTCTGCCCCTCTATTGCATCGGCAGCAACATCTTTTGTCTTTGTAACAGCATCATTGATTTTTGCCCCAAGTGAATCGGCAGATTCCATTAAGCCCTGTATCAGGTAGACCAGTCTTTTTATATCATTCGCCTGGTTTTCCGCCGTTTCAGCAACCTGGTTGATACCTGCCGCAATAGACTCAATCGACGCTGATATATCGATCATCTCAAGGGTCTGGGTTCTTGACGTGTCAAACGAACCGGATGCAAGATCATTTATCTTTTGCAGGGTAATCCCGAGATGTTCTGACAAACGGGTTACCCTGTTAGAGCAATTACTGTTATTATCCTGTATAATAGCTAATGTTGACTTTATTTCATGAAAGTTTCTGTTGCCACGGCGTAATCTTATGATCAAAATAACCTGTATTGTAACGAAAAGAATAAAGAAAAAAGCAGCAACGATGAACGCATAATAGTTCCCGGTAAACATAAGAACAATCGAAAGTGCTATGCTCACAAGACCACCAATTATGTACATGGAGGTATTTTTCATTATTTTAGCCTCCACCAATTGGTGGAAATAAAGCCAGGATATCATTATCTTTCAATGTATGTTCCAATTCCGCGTGACGGTTATTTATGAATATTATCGACACCTCTTTCGGGTCAATATTCAATTTCTTTGTAATATCGAGTACTGTAATTCCATTCGGCATTTGTATTTCTTTTTCGTGGAATCTGTTTCTACCCAGTGAGGCAAATAATTTAACTGTTATTTCCATAAACTACAAGATATATTAATTGATTGTCAAGAGACATCAATTCATTTAAAATATTTAACTTTTTTTGCTTTTTGCCGTCATATTTCAGTGAAACGCTTTCTGATTGCAAAAGGTCACCGGCTATTTCAAAAATCCATGTACATGTTGAAACCGGTACAAACACCCCACTGTGGAACACTGGTTGCGCGACTGCATCCATAACAGTATTAAATACTTTTAACAGTACCATTCCAGGTGAATCAATATTTGATATTCCGCCAGAATCACTTTTGTGTGTAATAGTTTCCCTGAATGATGATAATAGGCTTTTCTGCCTGAATACTGCCCCCGCGAGGCCCGGCATGGCTCCAGATAAGCTTACATGGTCACCTGGCCCCACGTGAACAGTAGATGAATCATCAACCGGTTTGCTGTTAAGAAATATTGTTTTTATTTTTCCAGATAATACAACTTCAGTAATACCGCATCTCTCAATAAGAAACTCTTTTAACGGCATACTTCTTTCTATATCAATATATACCCCTTCCTGTAATATTATATTGAAGCGCTTAATTATATCCCTGTGGATAATAATTTCAACTGTTTTTGCAACTTGGTTCACATTTAATTACTATATCCTCTACATGGCTTTCCTGTTCTAAACGGGTAACCAGTTGTATAATGTGTCAAGTTCCTCATCCTTTACATCAAAGGTTACATTATGCGGACCTACAGGCTCATCTTTGAAATATTGTGGTAACCTGTCATCTTTTGATGTAAAACCTGCCCGCATGTTGAAATCACGCTCCATTCCGAGAACGGTTTTTCCAAGCTCCGTAACATCATCGGCAGTCAACTCAAGTCCATAGAATGCGTTGAGCATATCTATCAATGCCTGAAAAGTCTCCGGCTGATCAAGCACCGCGAATGCGATAAAGAGACACATACCAGTAGAATCAATGGCAGCGGTTGCAACCTGAAGGTTTCTTGAAAGATCCATCTGACCTTCTGGCTTCAATGGGTCAACGAAGCCGCCCACTTTCAGTATGTTCGTAGCAATAGCATATCCGGCTGTGTGATCCGCTCCCATGGTACTGGTAGCATAAGTAACCCCAATACCCTGAATAGCACGGGGGTCATACGCCGGCATGGCCTGCCCCTTGACAACCGGTGCACGTTCTACGCCGAATACCCTGGCTGTAACAGCTGCACCGTTACCTATGACTCTTCCCAGGTCGGTCCCCTTTCCAACATCGTGAATCATCTTTATGGCCCCTTTCGCGTCACCAAATTCAATGATACCAGCTTCCATGGCAACTCCAATTGTCGCACCCATCTCGATGGTATCCAGACCGTAATTATCGTCCAGGTAATCCATCATGGCAATAGAATCCAGATCATCGATACCGCAATTCGCTCCATGAGCCCATACCGTTTCGTATTCCGGTTGTTTGGTAAGGAATTTGCCTTTCTTGTCATTGTATATTCCGGAACACTGGATAACGCAACCGCGATGACATCCATGTGTTGCCTTTCCTCCCCTGCTGGTTTCGAGTTCAGCCTGGGTTTCTCCGCTAATTTTTGTAACACCTTCAAATTGTCCTTCTGAGAAATTTCGTGTGGGATATCCCCCCGACTCGTTGATTATATTTGCAAGTACGTTAGTACCATAAGCCGGCAGCGCTTCCCCTGTTACGGAATGTGTCTTAAGTCCATGTACGAATACTTTATTCGCTTCCCTGAACATATCAGGATCTTTGGGGCTGCGCATCTTTTTCCCGGTATCATCAAGGACAATGGCTTTTAACCCTTTTGATCCCATCACCGCGCCGGTGCCACCCCTTCCGGCATGCCTTGAGGGTCTCAATTCCATGTCTGTACAGGCTATTGACGCGGCACCCATTTTCATCTCACCTGCGGGGCCGATTGATATACACGTGATCTTATCACCATACTGTTTTTTTAATTTTTCCACCAGGTCATAGTTTGGTAGCATTTTAAGTTTTTTGTCTTCATTTATGCTGACGCCTTCACTGTTGATATGCATTACGTATGTTGCATCCTGTTCAGGTTTGCCCTCAATGATTATGGCAGCATAACCAAGACGGGCAAGCACCTGGGCCGGCTGCCCTCCGGAATTAGACTCTTTTATTCCCCCGGTGAGAGGGCTTTTACAGCCAATTGATATCCTTCCCGACATTGCAGCAGATGTACCGCTTAACAATCCCGGCGCTATAACAAGCTTGTTCTTTTTACCCAGTGGATGACACATCGGATCCACTTCATTGTAAAGTACAGATGTAGTCATGGCCCTTCCACCAAGGCCGGCATATTTTTCAGGGATGTCTTCGATTTTGTATTCAGGCCCACCCTTGCCGGCCATGTTTACGCGCAATATCTTTTCCATACAGTCACCTCCGCCTGGAGTTTATTTTTTTTGTTTAAGCCTGCCCGAAGATAAGGATAAAATCATAGCCGGTAAACAATGAGATTAGAAAAGAGAAGCAGGTACGGAAAATATTGATAAGCTGGCACTAATAGTAAATTTTAAACTTAGAAGAACTTTGAGACAGACTCAAATTCCACTCTTAAGATAGATTAAAGTATTTCAAAATAAAAGTCAATGAAATAAAAAATGGGGGCACCAAATGATGCCCCCTGAAAAGTTGATGGAGTTAAAGGGATTCTTTAACTGTCTATACACGTCATGTCGGAGGTAGCAACCAGGTTAACTTCTGATCCTAACAGCCCTGTTTTTACGATGTCACCAGGCTTCAGCCTGGTATCTACGGTTACATCGTTGATCTCTTTCATATATTCAAAAATATCTCTCAATGGAACATCCCCGTCAGTTTTTACTGACACCCGTGGGAAATCTTTGAAAACTGTTTTCACCGTGGAAGTGATACTTCTCATGGGATTGGTTACTTCCTGTACGGCATATTTCTTACCGTTTTTACACTGGTTGCCTTCAACTTCCCACTCGGTGCCCTTCTTTGTCACCTCGATCTCGCAACCAAGGGGACAGGAGATACATGTTATGGTTACACTATGTCTCATGTTATTTCTCCTCCTGTTTCAATTCTACGATAATTTCGCCCGCACCTTCGGGTATCTTGTCAATGTCAACTACTACCCTTTCCATTTCAGGAGGTTTAACTATCCTGAACTTCTTTGAAATGATCTTTTCGCCTCCGGCCGTAACGGTAAGCCGGGCGTTGGTAAATGTCTCGGAACTTCGGAAGTAGATGGTTGCCTTATTCTTCGTATTCACGTCAAGATACTGTGGAACCACGTACATGATCTTTCCTTCGGCCCTGACCGGCACAAGGTTTCTCTTGTGAGTGCCGTTGGTAGAGAATTTCGCCGCGTATTCGCCGGCGATGTCCCCGCTTTCAGAAACGAAATCAACCAGGTCGTTCACGTGCAGGGCGTTTCCGCATGAGAATATACCCGGATTCATGGTCATCATGTTCTGGTCAACCACGGGACCCTTCGTTTTTGGGTCCATGGGGACATTCAGTGGTTCAATGATATCGTTTTCAGGTATGAGGCCAACCGATAAAATAAGAGAATCACATTCGATGTAGCGTTCGGTGCCGGGAATTGGCTTGAAGTTTTCAACCTGCGCAACTGTTACCCCTTCTACACGGTTCTTTCCATGTACCTCGGTTACGGTTGTGCCCAGGTGCAGTGGAATGTTGTAGTCCTCCAGGCACTGCACCACGTTACGGGTGAGCCCGGAAGGTTCTGGAAGTATCTCGTATACCCCTTCCACCTCTGCCCCTTCGAGGGTGAGTCTTCTTGCCATGATAAGGCCGATGTCCCCCGAGCCCAGTATGACGCATTTCTTCGTGGGCATATATCCCTGGATGTTGATAAAATACTGGGCCAGGCCGGCAGTCATGATGCCTGATGGGCGTTCACCCTGAATGAATACCTGCCTGTCGGTGCGTTCACGGCAACCCATGGCCATAACTACAGAGGGTGCCTTTGAATAGAAGGCCCCCTCATCGTTGTTTACCAGGGCGAGGGTATACATGCCATCCTGGTATGTAATATCAGTAAGAAAAGAATTCAATAAGATGGGAATATTTCTTTCACGGGCCATATCAATGAACCGGTGGGCATATTCAGGCCCGGTAAGCTTCTCCTTGAAGCGGATAACCCCGAACCCGTCGTGTATGCACTGTTTTAATATTCCACCCGGGCGTTCTTCACGCTCAATGACGCAGACCTTTGCCCCCCTGTCATGGGCGGCAACCGCCGAGGCAAGACCGGCGGGCCCGCCTCCTATTACTATGACGTCCCAGTTTTTGCTTGCAAGTTCCATGCTACACCTCGTCCTGCAATGATTTCAATTTTATGGTCTTTCCTGTGTAATCCACATCATCCTTGGTGTGACCGTAGAAGAATTCGGAGTTGTCACCTTTCTTATGTATCGCGGTCATATCACAGTTGAACTCTTCTGACATTATCTCAAGCACCCTTGGTGTACAGAAACCACCGTGACAACGTCCTGCACCTGTTCGTGCCCTTCTCTTCAGACCGTCTACGGAAAGCACGGGAATGGGAGAACGCAGGGCGTCACGGATCTCACCTTCTGATATCTCTTCGCACCTGCAGACTATGCGTCCGTATTCTGGATTTTTCTTGATCAGTTCTGCCCGCTTTTCCAGTGACATGCGCTTAAGCTCCGGCGGAGACTGGCGCCTGGGATTAAAGTTCTGCTTCACGGTAACATCCATGCTCTTTGAGAGAATAGACACGGTCATTTTCACCACGTCTTCGGCGATGGCGGGTGCCGAAGCCAGGCCGGGAGATTGAATTCCCGCAGCGTGCACCAGGTTGTCTACATGTTCGGAAGGTTCGATGATAAAATCTTCTTCGTATGTACATGCCCGAATGCCAGCGAAATAGGTAATGATCTGTGATTTATCCAGCAGCTTGTTCAGCCTCATGTGTTTCTTCAGTTCATCGAGGTGTTCCATGTCGGTGGAGTAATTCTCACGAAATGGAACCTCTTCAGCCGTGGGGCCAAGCAGTATGTTTCCCTCGGGAGTAAGCACAAGGCCACCACCTTTAGTCTTCGAATTTGATTGAATGATGGGAGGCATGGCGGTATTGTGTTTCTGATACCTGCCGGTCTTGATGTCCAGTATGGCGTCCACCCCCTTTCTGCCGTGCAGTGAGAAGAAACGGTCGTCTGCGTATTCGGCAATTTTGTCGGCCCAGATGCCCGCCGCGTTGATAACCACCCCCGCGCTGAAGGTGCCGCGATTGGTGGTGACTCTGCTGATATGCGCGGCTTCCATTTTAAATCCAGTTACCACGGTGTTCAGGGACACGGTGACACCGTTTTGAACCGCGTTTTCAGCGAAGGCGATGGTCAACTTGTATGGTGAAAGGATTCCCGCAGAAGGCATGTAAAACCCGCCGTGCTGGCTGTCTATCACGTTGGGTTCAACCTGGCGCACTTTTTTGCGTGAATAATAATCCCATCCGCCGATACCGTTTTTCTTTGCCCGCGATGCCATCAGTGGATACAGCAGCCGTATAAAAGGATTACCGAAAAGCATAATGGAGCCGTTACGAATAAACTCAACGTCAAGCTCTTCGCAGATGTCGGTATACATGCGGTTGCCCCGCACGTTGTAGTGGGCCTTCTTTGAACCGGGAGATGCCGCGAAACCGGGGTGAACCATACCGTCGTTTCGCCCCGAGGCGTGCTTGGCAACGTCCTCCTCTTTTTCGCACAGCACAACTGAAACATTATATTTTGACAGCTGCCTTGCAATGGCTGAACCTGTCACGCCGCCGCCGATTATTGCCACATCGAAATGCTTCCCTTCAAGAAAACTGTCATTCAGGCGGGGGACGTACATGCTGTCAGTGGCCACATTGTCAACCTCTATGTCGTTGACCACACCCTTGTACCCCTTGCCTGTAGCAGCGTATCCAGCCTCAATCTTCTGATCCCAGCTGCTGACCCGTCCGTTGAGAACAACTGAACTTCGCCATTCGCTGGCTTCTACCCCGGTGATCTTCGCCTTTTTAAGGGCTTCGTGTACTGCCTTTAATCCTTCACTCATGCCATGCCTCTCTTCTTACTTGATCTTCCTCCAGTCTTTTCCCTTGAGGTCAAGGGCAAGCTGGCCGCCCGGATTCATGATGTTGTTGGGGTCAAAATGATCTTTAATCGCCCGTAAAACGTTCATCTGTTCTTTTCCAAGATGTCTTTCCATCCACGGGGCGATCATTCGGCCTACACCATGATGATGGCTGAGAGATCCACCGCTTTTTTCGATGGCATCAATCACCCCTTCCTGGAACTTCACGTAGGCATCAATGTCGTCTTCTTTCATTATGTAAATGAAATACAGGTTAGTTCCCTGTGAATAGAAATGCGAAGCGTGTGTCATGCAGATTGTCTGGGGCCTGCTTTTCACGAACTCGCGAACTTCACGGTGTACGTTGTGAAGCTGGTCCCAGGTAAGTCCGGTTTCCAGCGTGTCGATAAGAATTCCGTAATCATGCAGGTCTTCTCTCAGGTATGGGTCTTTATAGCGGCCGGGTTCCCACATCTTTGTGGGGAGACCGGTGATGTACATGCCGCCGTGTTTTTTGCATATTTTCTTCACCTGCTTCTTTATGTTCTTCGCGAATGATTTCTCGCCTTCTGAGGAACCGAGAAACAGGCAGCGTTTCATTGGTTTGAAACCACGCAGCTGCATAGCCTTGTCCATTATGGTTCCGTCAATGCCGTAGAGTTTCAGTCCGATATGTGTCTCTTCTTCATCGGAGATCCTGAATACCGCAGGCATGCCGAACTCACCCTGTGATATTTCCCGGCCGGCGCTAATGGCAGATTCGAACGAGGGGAAGATGAAACCGAATCGCTGCCTGTTCTCGGGCATGTAACGGTATACCTTCCAGGTGACTTCAACCAGCACCCCGAATGTGCCTTCACTGCCCTTCATGATGTCATTCACTTTCGGTCCGGTTGCGGTTGCGGGATATTCATGTGTGGTAAAAGACCCCGTGGGGGTGATCCATTCCATGGCCAGCACCAGGTCGTATGCGTCACCGTAATAACTTGATCCCTGTCCTGAGCCCAGGGTGACTATCCAACCGCCAATTGATGAATATTCGAACGATTGTGGAAAATGTCCGCATGTATAATTTCTTTTCGCGTTCAGTTTTTCAGGGGCGTTGTTAAGGGCGTCTTCGAGGGCCGGGCCCATTATTCCCGCTTCAACGGTAACTGTCTGGTTGGTTTCGTTGAGTTCTACTATTTTGTTCATGTGGGTGTTCAATACCAGGGTAACCCCCCCCTTCGCGGGACGAAGACCGAAATTCACCGATGATCCGCCGCCGTATACGTAAACGGGAATCTTCTGCTGGTTGCAGTATTTTATAATTTGCTGCACGTCTTCCTTGTTGCGGGGATGTACCACCAGGTCTGATACCCTGTCGATAATCTCGTTTCTCAGCTTCATGGCTTCTTCGATGGTTTTACCGGTAGAATACTTCAGGCGCTGATATTCGTCTGAACTTATATTTTCAGAACCTACTATCTTCTCGAATTTCTGTACCTGTGCCTTTGTAAGCCTTACCTTTTTCTTGAATTCTACCTTTTCCCTTCCATCACTTTCTTTTCTTCTGAAGGCGTCATCGGTAATGTTGAAAACCTGTTTCATCTCTTTGTAAAGTTTTGGGTTGGGGTGCTTGAACGCCTTTGGATCCCCCCACTTGAAGATGGACCTGTACGTGCCCTCTTCGGGTGGTTGTTCTGTCCAGTCAGGTATAAACGTATCTTTTTTAGACATAAGTGCCTCCGTATAATCTTATTTTACTTTGTACTATATAATATTGTATCTCAGATGGCAGTGCCAACCTGATTTTCATACGCTTCATATATCTGCTCCTCTGTATATACCAACACGTCATTCATTACCATTCGTGCCTTATCTGAATCTTTTTCAAGAATGGCGTCATATATCTCCACATGAAAGATCTCTGACCTGGCCGCATTTTCAGGCCGGTCAAAATACAGGTAGCCGTAATCCCTGAATATGCGTTGAAAAAAGTTCAGTATAAACA
>CAZAOK010000087.1:7829-16432 GCA_964486725.1 uncultured Leptospiraceae bacterium | reverse complement strand
TATTTGGGATGGTTCTATGCCATGCTGCTGCAGCCGGTAATCTGTGAATATGCGTGTGCCGGCACCTTCCTGCCTGTTTATGAAGGTGAGTCCCTGTTTGGCGATATCGGGAAAATCATTGATAGTGCCTTTAAGTTCCGGTTTCATGAGAAAGCCAAGTTCGCGGTAGAAAAGATGCACGATGGCGATCTTCTCTTCGGCGAAATGCTGTGAAATATAGGGAACATTATATTCGCCAGTCTCGGGATCGAAAAGATGGCACCATGATATATGGGTATGTCCTTCTTTCAGAAGACGCAAACCCTCGCTGCTTCCGGTGCTGCAGCTGAATATATAGAGGGGATGGTCACCCTGCTTGATGCTGTTGAGGAGTACATCAAGTACGGGGTCATTGCTGCCGGCGGCAAGAAGTGATTCACCGGGCATCTGTGTATCATGGTGTATTGGAGTGTTTTTCTGGGCGCTTGTGGCAATCCAGCGGTCAACCAGGTAACGGGGAAATACCCACTTGCCGGTTACCCTGGTGCATGGAATGCCCCCCTGTTTTATCAGGGCATATACCTGCTTTTCATGTATCCCCAGGTATTCGGCCACTTCTTTTGTATTCATCATCTCTTCTGGCATGGAGGCTCCATCTACTGAATTAAAATATATTCACAATTCAACTCCTTCCCCTTGCTGATGGGTGAGGGTACGTTGCACTTTCCATCTCCTCCCCCTTTAAAGGGGGAGGCCGGGAGGGGGTTCGTTAAGCTCATTTGGTAGCATAAGATCAGATCGAAATCATTATACGAAACAACCCTTCTGTCCCTGTGTAATCGGGACATCTTCCCCTTAAAAAGGGGAAGATTGAATGTGAAAATATACTGTATACTTTTAAAAATCAAGTAAAAAGAGATGATCTCCTGGAGGTGTAATACCACCCCATCATGATGATGACCACGAAGAAGGAGGGAACCAGCAGGTGAAAGCCGGCGTCTTTTCGCATTACCATGTACACGTTTCTTGTATTCAGTTTTTTCACGTGATACACGGGTGACTGGTCGCATACATCGTCTTCCTTCGGAGGTTCAGGTATCTGTTTTTTTTCTGCCATTATACCATGACGCTTTTTCTCCATGTCAAGGTGCAGCTCAATCCCGTCAATGACTGCCGGTTCCAAAAACCGCACCGTCCATTGCCTGCCTGGATCATAGGCGTCGGCAAGTTGTACCGTGCATTGTGATATGCGGTTGGCCAGCCTGGAATTGTCGGGAAAGTAGTGGATTTTTACATCTTCCACCGAAAGCACTGTTCCACCCGGAAGGGTAACCGTGCTGCCGGGGTGTATTTCCTGTCTCTGATGATAGCTGAATGCTGATGAAAGCAGGTGACCAAACAGTATAAGTATAAAAAACAGGTGCACCACCGAGGGGGCAAAGTGTACCGGCCGTACCTTTTTTCCGTTTTCCCTGGCGCGATTGATCAGCAGTTTAAGTCGCTCCACGGTACAGGCAAAGGTATTCAGTACAAGCAGCCCGATGATGATGAAAAGCAGGGGCATCCACCAGGTGGCGCCGGGGTTGGCAATCCCGTCGGTCAGCAGCCATTTGTGTATCTGGGCGGTATCGAGGGTCATGAAAAGGGAGAAGTTATACAGGGCGTGGTATGACCCGATGCCCATTGTAACAGCCATTGAGAGGAGGAGCCAGTAGGTGAGGCGTATATCGGCGATAAAGTTCCATATCTTTTTCATGATTAGCCTCCTATCCTTGGAAATGACATCTCGTGCAGGTACGATCCCATGGTAAAGACAAGCACCACCATGGCGGCGGCCACGGCGTAGAATGCCTTCTTTCGGGCGGTCCACCCGGGGATGTATTTCAGGTGCACGAAGTTGGCGTACAAGAGCCAGATGGTGGCCGACTGCATGTGCCGGGGACTCCACTTGAACAGTGCTGACCAGCCCTTGTAGCACCATACCGCCCCCGTCACCTGGGCGATGCTGTAGAACACGAAACCCCAGACCAGCATGGTGGTGATGTTGAATTCCCGGCGTTCCTTTTTGATAAGGGAAAGCAGGCCGAAAAATCCCGCGCAGTAGAACAGGGCATGGGCAAGTATCTCGCTGAAAAAGAAAGCCTGTGCCCACAGGGTGAGCTTCCTGGGGGTTGGGGGGATCATGCCGTCGGGATAGTACAGGGCGAACAGGGCGAAGATGGTCAGGAGCACCAGGCCGTAGAGTATATCGTCTCTTTTCTGTACCAGGTACAACGTGATGAGCACCGCACCGATGCCCCAGGGCACCAGGTAGACGCTGTCGGTGATGCCGTTGGGAATGAAGATGCCCCCGATCCAGCCCCGCGAGATCATGTAGGCGGTGTGCAGGATGAAGCCTGCCAGGAGTCCCGCGAAGGAGGGGCGGGGCTTCTGCAGAAACACCAGGGCCGTGGCCAGAAGATACAACGTCACCGCCCCGTAGAACAGCCAGTGTATGGTAAAATTTTGCATTGCGTGGTATCCCTTCTATTATTTTATGTCTTCTATGATCATTACGTGGGTCAATCCCCATACGTCCCTGTCAACGTAGTAATCTGTGACGGGTCCAAGCATGGGGCCGCTCTTGTGGGGCTTACCGTCAAGGGTGGTGATGAGCATCATGTCCTTACCTGCCTGGTGCTCAAAGATCTCACGACCTGAGAAGAGGCAGCGGTACCCGTCACACGCGGTGAAGAGGAACCAGCTTTTCCTGTCGCATCCCGGGAAATTCTTTTTGAGAAATGACCGCAGGTCATATCCGACTGCTTTTGAGATGCCCTTGTAGCCCCGTCCGTGACCTACCCGTATCCATTCATCATGCGTGGCAGAAGTTACACCGCTGTAGGTGACCGGCATTGACTTCCCGCCCACAACGCGTCTTACACCGCTGGAAGAGCACTTGAGACCCTTCTGTGTTTTGGGCAGCAGGCTGCTCTGCGCATAGGGTACGGTGAGAGTCATCTTCACCACGTTGTCCAGGTAGCGGGAATCGTCCCGGTCACGGGGGCATACCAGGCGCAGGCCCTCGATGTTTTCGGTGTACTCGTTCTTGTTGTACTTTTCGGGATCCTTGCTGGGCAGTAATTCTTCCCTGTTATATGCGATTGTAACGGGCAGGCAGTCGGTGGTCATGGTGAGCTCCCCGTAGCTGAAACGTGACTCTTTGCCGTCGGCGTTAATGAAGGTGACCACGATGTCATGTGGTGCGTCAAAGGCCGCGTCTTCCGGTTTTTTCACCGGTATCCCTTCAAGTATATGAAGGACGGGGATGCCGTGGTAACGGTATGTCCCCATGAAATCACCCTTTGGAGTTACCTCCCTGGTTCGGATATACGTGGGTGCCAGGGCGTTCAGGGCGTCATTGTCGAAGGTGTAGTTTTTTTCAAGCATGCCGGTAACTTCAAGGGACAGGTCAGATGGTACAGCCTGCCGATATGCCACCGGGGTGGCACCGGTGATTGCCATCACCGCGTGATGATTGTTGGCGGAGAATTCCCTGTAGCCGATAAAAATGAGCAGTATTAATATGATTGCGGATAGTGTATACGTGATTTTCTTGTTCATGATGGTACCCCTGAAATAAAAAATATGCGCGGGGAGCAGTGTCCCCGCGCATCATTGGAGATGCGTGTATGCGAAATGCTATAGTTTAGCATTGGCGCCAAAGTAAAACATACGTCCGGGACCCGGGTTAAACGGGTCGGCGTTGTAGTCGTCGAAAACATTGTCGCACTTGACATATACTTCGTAGTTTTCCAGGAACTTCTGTGATACCTTTACGTTTAATTTTAGAGGATCATGGAGCATCTCTGTGGTGTAATATTTTGTTGAATATGGTTCAACAGCACCATTGGGATCATTTTTCATAACATACATATATTCACGGGTTTTGTAATTACCCCAAATGATTAAACTTGTATTTGTCACGAAATCACAAACGAGATTCATTATGAATTGGTGCGCAGGTGTCTCCGCAACTTTTTCACCATATGAAGCAGGTGAATCATCAATATCTTTTGCATGTGTAAACACATAAGAGAATGAAAAAGTAAGATCAACTATACGTGCTATTGATATACTGTTTACGCTAACAGTACTTTCCAGGCCTTGCATAACCCTTCCTTCAATGTTCTGGTATACATCAAGCCCAGTTGCATCATCAAGAAGCCGTTCAAGCTTGTCTTCAAATTTGGTATAAAAGTAATCGTTTCTGAAGCTTAATTTCCTGTCTATGAAAAACAGTTCAAATCCGATGTTGCCATTATATGACTTTTCTGGCTCCAATTCATAATCTACACCTGCTGTACTGTTATCAGAATACTGGTGAAGATTAGGAAACTCAATTTTCATCGAGGCTGAACCACGTATGGTTAACAAGTCCTTAAGGGGATCATAGACAAAACCAAAGACTGGATTAAAAGCATCAGCTGTTCCCCATATTGTTGAACTTTCATCTGGCATTTTCTGTTTTATTAAAGGAGTACCATCCTTAAATTCTTTAAGTTTCTGGGCGTCATATGAAATACCAGCAGTTAATGCAAGATCACCACCTATAGTTTTGAATTTAGCTTCATCCTCGACAGCAAGTGTTACATAAGATGCTAGCATTTCCTTTGTCGTTTCGTAGCTGGACGTAGATTTTTCCTGTTTCTCGAAATCTTCCTGTCTATAATGAATTGCTGCTGTAAGTTTATTCCAGTCAGATAATTTGTAAGTTGGGTAGATGTAGAATCCATAGCTTTGTTCAATATGTTTGGATGGATCCCAGAAAGTATCACTATGTTCATAGTCTAACCAGTATTTTAGTATATTCATTTGTTTGACATAAAACAGGCTTGCCCTTATCTCTATGTCGCCAAACTCACCAGTAAAATAGGGTGATACATCATAACGATAGTCTTCTGGCCATTCCCATGCCCTTTGTGCTTTTTTAGCAAAAACTTTGTTGGCAGGTATGGTTGTATCCCATGTTGAAGTTGCCTCATCATATCCAGCCAATGTATTAGGGAAGAATCCTAAGAAGAGTTGTTCATTCCTGTAATATCCAGATGATATACCAGCTTCAACTTTATCTGTGAAATTATAGCCAACTTTTCCGTTAAGATAATATTTACGATATTCAGTGTGGTCCCATTTGCCATCATCATCCAGATAGTTCTGTACTTGATCAGAATCTACATCGTTAATCGTATATCCGTACACATTTAAAGATGTTAATTTTTTTAACCATTCTTCTCTTTTATCTGTATCAAGCCTTTCGGAAACTTTATATCCATTGGAGTTCATCATGGAACCGGTTATCCAATAGTAGAAATCACCAATTGGCACACCATGTGCAACGTTAAGTGAATAATTCTGGTATTCACCGTATTCAACACTGGCTTCTGTGAACATCTCTTCAGGTTTTTTGGTAATAACATTAATGGTACCAAAAGTACCCCTGGCTCCATACAGTGCAGATGATACGCCACGGTTAACTATGATCTTTGATGCGTTCATAATGGGAATACGTGAAATATCACCGCCACCACCATCATAAACTTCTTCAAATGGTATACCATCTACAAGGATGGCTACCTTGTCCTGCCGAAAACCCCGTAAAGTAAATCCCATCTGCCCCTTCTGTGTCTGGTAAACGTTTACACCGGGTACAGTTGTCAGGGCTTCATCAAGAGTCTTTTGTGATTTCTGCTTAATCTCTTCTTCCGTGATCTCTGTTGAAGTGCTGGCATTCTCAATGTTCGCAACAGCTCTGTCTTTTACCACAATCTCGCCCATGTTAAAGGTCATGGTACCCTTCCCACTATCTTTCCCGGTATCCTCAACCGCGGTAGTGGTACCTTCTTCCGCATCAAGCGTATCTTCCTGCGCGAACAGCGGAGCTGAGAACGCAAGAACACACGCAAGCAGAATCACAAGTAGTAACCTTACTCTTTTCATGTATTATTCCTCCTGCTAAATGTTGATATTTTCATTATCTCGTGAATGGCAGGAATACGCGGACATGTGATGCGATGTCGCACAAGAGGGGCATTAAGATAATGCTCCTGCATACTCTTTCCAAACACGGGAGGCTAACCCGTTTCCAGGCCAACCCTGTCGCCTGTGGCAGCATAGCGTTACGAGCCGTAGCATTAACAGGTCGAGCAGCATTTACATTGTGAAATTATGTTTCATGTTGTCAATTAAAAAAGTAATTAATGGTAGTAATAAGTAGTAATTGGTAATAATAATCGTTTACAGTGATCACCGCGAAGGCGCAAAGTGCGCAGAGACTTGAGTAGTGACGGGTGATGGGTGACCCGTTACCCGTCACTGTCTCTCTGCCCCTGTGGTGAAAAAAATCCATTGCACGGCTATATGAACCAATTGTATAATGAACTGGTTTCAATATATAAAGATCACCTTTCCCGAAACGTAAGCTGGAGGAATTATGAAAATAAAAATTATGCTCATGGCAGCCCTGTGCGTACTGGTGGGGGGTATCGTAGCCGCGGCCACATTTAAGACCGGCGATGCGCTGCATGGCCTGTACAAGTACAAGGATTTCCAGAAGGCAACCTACTGCCGGCAGTGCCATGTGGAGATCTACTACCAGTGGAAAAAGAGCCTCATGGCACAGGCCTTTACCCATGAATGGGACGAGATCGAATACTTCGACATGGCGGTTGAACATGCCAAACGCAACCCGAAATTTAAAGACGCGGTGGACGGGTGTAACGGCTGCCACGCGCCATTTTCATATATGGCGGGTGATACGCCGCCCCCCAGGCCTGAAAAGCGCTCCATGGCTAACGAGGGAGTGAGTTGTGACGTGTGTCACACTATTAATCATTTCAACGAGGACAAGCTCTACAATTACAGCTACCACTCATCCCCCGGCCGTAAGAAATACGGGCCCCGGGGTGGGAAGAACTCGCCCGCCCACGGGTTGGAGAAATTTGATAAAATGAAAACCGCCGAATTTTGTGCCAACTGTCATAATGAGAAAAGCCCATATGACGTGTGGGTGAAAAGTACTTATAATGAATGGAAAGAAGGGCCATACAGCGAAGAAGGGGTGCCCTGCCAGGACTGCCACATGCCGCCGGCACCCGGTCAGCGGGCGAAAACTGAGAAGAAAAAATACGACGATGTGCGGCAGCATACCTTTCATGGCGGGCATTTTCCCGCCAAGTACAATGGCGCCATCGACGTCCTCATCTACCCCGAGATGGAATTTGTGGAGCCGGGTATGCGGATGCGGATTTCCGTGTATCTCTACAATCAGAAATGCGGGCACAAGGTGCCAACCGGGTCGGTTGAAGACCGGATACTCTACCTGCACGTTGAGGCGGAAGACAGCAAGGGGCAGGTGTACCACCTGAAGGTTGACAAGAAGGGATTCGAAGGTGAAGAGTACACTATATCGTCAGAAGCGAAGGCCTACCAGGACCTTGCCGAGATGATGGACGTGCCCGACGGGTTTGACGGCCTCAGGCGTGAGGATGTGCCCCCGGGCAACCGCATATTCAGGATGCCCTTTTTTACCGAGAAGGGACAGATGACCATGGCCCAGTGGAACACCGCGAAGCTGGGTGTGGATTACCGCATCGGCCCCAGGGAAACGAAGGTTGAGACCTTCACATGGACGGTGCCGGGAAAGATGCCGCCTGGGCCGGTGAAGGTGCGGGCAAAGCTGAACTACAGGCTCCTGGTAAAGCCGGTGGCGGAATTTTTAAAAGTGCCTGAATCTGAATACAAGGATCGCCTTATCAACAGCGACGAGGCGGAGTTTGAAGTTATATACTAAAGAGGTGAAATTATATGTATAAAAAAACAATACTGTTTCTCATACTGGTTCTTTTCACCGGCATTACGGTGCTGGTGTCGATCAACCATGACGCGGAAGCCATGCCGGGTTTTGCCCGCAAGTACCGGTTTACCTGCCAGACCTGTCATGCCCCCTTCCCGAAACTGAAGCCGTACGGGGAGGAGTTTGCCGGCAAGGGGTTTCGCCTGCCCGAAGGTGAGCCTCCATACTCAAATATTGACACGGGTGACCCGCTGCTTGAACTGGTTCGTGACTTCCCCATCGGGGCGCGGATTGATGTGTTTAGCATGATGGACCTGGATGACGATGTGAAAACCGACCTGCAGATGCCCTATAATCTGAAGATCATTTCAGGCGGACCGGTGTCTGAAAAACTTTCGTATTACTTCTATTTCTTCTTCTCCGAGCGTGGAGAGGTTGCCGGTGTGGAAGACGCCTTTCTCTATTACCGTGACCTGCTGGGTACCGGCATCAACCTGACGGCGGGGCAGTTCGCGGTGTCAGACCCCATCTACAAGAACGAGCTGCGCCTTACCCACGAGGGTTACGTCATCTTTGATATAAAGCCCCCACGGTCACTGGCCAACCTGAAATACGACCGTGGTGTGATCGCCGATTACGGCTTCGATTTCGGCCTCGACCTGGTGGCACAGGTAGTGAACGGGAACAGCATCGACCCCGCCGACGAAGAAACTAAGAAGTTCGATGACGATACCTACAAGAGCGGCATGTTCAGGGCCAGCCAGTCGTTGTTCGAGGTGTTCCGTTTCGG
>CAZAOK010000087.1:0-7729 GCA_964486725.1 uncultured Leptospiraceae bacterium | reverse complement strand
CTCTACCGTACCGACAACAACGGTTACTTCGACGGCACCGGCCGTGAGATAAAGAGCCAGGGCTACATGGCAGAGCTGCAGTTTCACCCTGACGAAGATCGCAGCAGGTATGTGATCACTGCCCTCTACAACCGTTTCGATTCGGATTTTGATGATCGGGATAACCCTGATGCGGAGATAACCCAAATTGATTACGAAAGCGCAACCCTGTCCCTCACCTGGCTTTTAGCGCGAAACGCCAGGATAATCGGGGAATATACTTACGTAATCAGGGATCTATCACGTGGCGCAAATTACGAATACCATAATAAAGTAAAACTCGGTGTAACAGCGGCGTTGTAAAGATCACCGCTAAGGCGCGAAGGGCGCAGAGAATCGCAAAGAAAGAATTATTAATGTAGAACAAGGGGCTTAAGCCCCTTGTTCTACATGAATAAAAGCAGTTCTTCTTTGCGATCTTCGCGTACTCTGCGCCTTTGCGGTAAAAAACACTAATCCTTTCTCCGTGCCTCTGTGGTAACCCCAAAAAATCCACACATTCAGCAAAAAATTCTTGCTAAAATTTACAAAAATATTATGAAGTACAAAATCCTATTAAATTAGTATGAATTAAAATTCGTCAACTAACCTTTTTGTATATATATTGTACTATAACAATAGAGAAGCCCTTTGAGATGCGAATGGAGGAATATACATGTGGGATTATACTGGAAAAGTAAAGGAATTATACAAGGCCCCGAAGAACGTGGGAGTGATACCCGATGCTGACGTGGTTGCTGAAGTTGGAAGTATCGTATGCGGCGATGCCCTGACTCTCTACCTGAAACTTGACGGCGAAAAGATCATTGACGCGAAGTTTCAGACCTTTGGCTGCGGCAGTGCCATCGCCTCCTCCTCCGCCCTTACCGAGATGGTGATTGGAAAGACACTTGATGAGGCATCGAAGATAACCAACAGGGACATCGTTGAGTACCTGGGAGGCCTGCCTGAACAGAAAATGCACTGTTCTGTAATGGGACAGGAGGCCCTCACAAAGGCATTAAAAAAGTTGAAAGGTGAGACTGTTGAGGAAGAAGAGGAAATTGAAGGGGAGATCGTATGCCAGTGTTTCGGCGTAACGGATACCCTCATCAAGAAGGTTGTGCGTGAAAATGATCTTTCAACGGTGGAAGATGTAACCAACTATACCAAGGCAGGTGGTGCCTGCGGATCATGCCTGCACAAGATTGAAGATATTTTACATGAAGAGCGTAAAAACATGGCAGAAGAGAACATAGCCGTTAAACCTGAAAAAAAACCGCTCACCAATATAAAGAGAATGCAGCTTGTTGAAGAGACCATTACAGACGTGGTGCGTCCCATACTGCAGAGGGACGGGGGAAATATAGAACTTGTAGACATCGATGGTAAAAAGGTAATGGTGCGTCTGCTTGGCAATTGTGCCAACTGCGTGATCTCAGATGTCACCCTGAAAAACCTGGTGCAGGATAAACTGAGGGAGTTCGTCGAGGACGATATAGAAGTAATAGAACAGGTGCAGGTGTAATATGAAAGAAATAGTATATCTTGACAATAACGCAACTACCATGGTGCCGCCGGAAGTTATTGACGCAATGCTTCCATTTCTTGGCAGCCGCTATGGCAACCCGTCAAGCATGCATGATTTTGGCGGAGATGTGAGTGAAGACGTGGAACGGGCCAGAAGCAGTGTGGGCCGCATGCTTGGCGCCGACAACGATTACGAGATCGTCTTTACCAGCGGTGCAACCGAGAGCGACAACCTGGCAATAATGGGAACTCTCAGTTACCATAAGAACAAACGTCACGTGATAACCACCCGGGTTGAGCATCCGGCCGTATTAAATCTCTGCCGGCAGCTTGAGGGCCAGGGATACCGGATGACATACGTGCCCGTTGACGCCCGGGGCAACCTTGATCTCCATTATCTTTTCGAAGCGGTAGACGATGATACCGCCATCGTTTCGGTGATGTATGCCAATAACGAGACAGGGGTGCTTTTCCCCGTTGAAGAGATAGGGGCTTTCCTGAAAGAGCGTGGAATCCCTTTTCATGTAGACGGCGTACAGGCCGTGGGCAAGGTTCCCATCGATGTAAATAAAATAAACTGCGATTACTTCGCCATATCCGGTCACAAGTTCCATGCGCCTAAAGGAACAGGTGCACTTTACGTCAGGCGGGGGACGAGAATGCGTCCCATGCAGCATGGCGGTCACCAGGAACGGGGAAGGCGTCCCGGCACGCTGAATGTACCCGGCATCGTGGCCATGGGAAAAGCAGCAGATCTTGCCATGGAACATCTTGACGGGGAAGACCACGTGGCTGTTCTTCGTGACAGGCTGGAAAAAGGGCTTCTTGAGCGATTCAGCAATGCCAGCCTTAACGGTGACCCCATGTTACGGGTGCCCAATACAACCAATATCGGTTTCGAATTTGTTGAAGGGGAAGCCATTCTTCTGTATCTCAACGAGAAAGGGATTGCCGCTTCGTCGGGTTCAGCCTGTTCATCTGGTTCACTTGAGCCTTCACACGTGCTGCGGGCCATGGGTGTGCCTTTTACCTCCGCGCATGGTTCTATACGATTCAGCCTCAGCAGGTATACCACTGAAAAGGAAATAGACTACACCCTGTCGGTAATGCCTGAAGTAATAGAAAAGCTCCTTGAACTGTCACCCTTCTGGGACAACGAAAAGAAGCAGGGGAAACCCGTTACGGGGATAAGCTGCTGATGGAACCATTTAAAATGCAGGTGTTACATCTAGTATTTTGATCTCACTCCTCCCCTTGACGGGATGACTTGTACCCACAAATCGGATTGAGGGAGATTGATAAAGGAAACAGAATAATTTGCAGTATTAAATAAATTATCTAATTTGTCTACTCCCTCCCCCTTGATGGGGGAGGGCCGGGGTGGGGGTGAGTTGCGTATATGAAAAAAGATATTGTAAATTTTTCAAGACAACTTTGCAGAAATCAAACAGATGTTGAATAACTGTTGTGGAGCCATCTGAGGTCTCGTCAGTTCATGGGATTGAAGTTCAGAAGACAGCAGCCTATTGGGAATTATATTGTCGATTTTGTATGTTTTGAAAATAAATTGATCATAGAGTTAGATGGAAGTCAGCATATAGATGATAAAGATAAAGACAATGAAAGAGATGGATGGTTAAACTCACAGGGATTTACAGTGATACGATACTGGAATAATGACGTTATAAGTAATATTAATGGAGTACTTGAACATCTGGTAGAAGTATGTGCAACACTCCCTCCCCTTGCCCCTCCCATCAAGGGAGGGGGATTAAAAAGAACCCAGTAGACTACCTTGCAACCTCGTTGATGAGCTTGCCGAGGGTCTGGTCGCCGCTGGTGATGCTTTTCTGATTCGCCTCGTAGCTGCGCTGTACCTCTATCATCTCAACCATTTCCCGAACGGCATTAACGTTTGATTTTTCAAGAAAACCCTGCACAACCTTGAGTTGCTGCGGGGGTAACGGTGGGCCTGAATACTCGGTATCAGTATAAAGAGACTCCCCCTCTTTTTTTAATTCCCGTATATTCTCAAAGTCGGCCAGCTTCAGCCTGTCTATCACCACGGGCTGTTCCCAGTTGTTCTGTGTCATACCCACTACATCTTCAGGTTCGGGGGACATGGCAGCGTTTACCAGCACCTCTCCGCGTTCATTCACCATAAAGTTGTTCTTCTGCAGGCGTATGGGGCCGTTTTCTCCCATTACCGCGTATCCATTATGGTTAACCAGTATTCCTTCTTCGTTTATGGTGAAGGTACCGTTACGGGTATACCGTTCACCACGTTCGGTCATCACCGTGAAAAAGCCCTGTCCTTCAAGTGCAAGGTCGAAAGGGCTCTCGGTTCGCTGCATCGATCCCTGGTCGAACTGTGTGTACACTTCGTTCACCTCGACACCGGTGCCAAGCTTACCCACGTAGGGCATGGTGTCGTATGAACCCGCAGGAGTAATACCCTGGCCGTCATCGTTTATCCGGCGGATCAGCATGTCAGGGAATGCCTTGAAAAGGGTAAGGTCACGCTTGTATCCGGTTTTGTCCACGTTGGCAAGATTGTTTGCTATGGTATCAAGCCTGGCCTGCTGGGCCATCATGCCGGTTGAGCCGGTGTATATTCCACGTATCATTGCATATTCCTCCTGTACTGTTAGATGTATCGACAGGAATGGAAAAATACTTGCGCGTAAAATTTGCAGTTACATCTTTCCGCCGCTTTCCCTGCGAATGCTGGCGCCGAGGGAGGAAAGTTTTTTCGCGAAATCCTCGTATCCGCGGTCAGTATGATAAATTCGTCGTATCTCGGTGGTGCCGCTGGCTGCCAGCCCGGCCAGCACAAGGGCGGCCCCGGCACGAAGATCAGACATCATCACGGTGGCGGATGAGAGTTTTTTCGTGCCTTTTACGATGGATACATTGCCTTCAATATCTATGTCTGCCCCCATCCTGCGCAGCTCGGCGGCGTGGGTGAAGCGATTTTCAAATATGGTTTCGATAACCACGCTGAGTCCCCCAACCGTGGTCATGAGCGCCATTATGGGTGCCTGCAGGTCGGTGGGAAAACCGGGGAAAGGCATGGTTCGAACGGATGTCCCCGAGATATTCTTAGATGGGCGAATTGATACGGTTGACTTTTTTACGTCCATGAGAAATCCCATCTCTGATAGCACGTCGGTAAGCGCCGAGAAATGTTCGGGCACCACGTTTTTAACGGTGACGTTTCCCCTGGTTATGGCTCCGGCAAGCAGGTATGTGCCCGCCTCAATGCGATCGGGCATGATGCTGTAGGTGACGGGTTTAAGTTTTTTTACCCCCCTGATGGTAATACGTTCTGTTCCCAGGCCTGAAATGTCCCCCCCCATCTTTATTAGAAAGTTGCCAAGGTCCACGATGTCGGGCTCCATGGCAGAGTTTTCCAGCACCGTTTCACCCTGTGCCATCACCGCCCCCATCATAAGGTTTGCCGTGGCACCAACAGACACCTTGGGCATGATAAAACGGCTGCCCTCCAGTTTGTTCACACGGGCCTTGATGTAACCATGCTCTATGTCAATAGTTGTACCCATGGTTTCAAAACCGGATAGGTGTATGTCTACCGGCCGTTCACCAATGGCGCACCCCCCGGGAAGTGATACGTCGGCTTCTCCGCACCTGGCAAGCAGGGGACCCATCACGTACACGGAGGCCCGCATGGTCTTTACCAGGTCGTAGGGCACCTCGTTGTTTTTCAGGGAATTCACACCTATTTTCAGCACCTTCTTGTGTTCATCGTACTGGCAACTGGCCCCGAGGCATTCGATAACCTTTATAATTGTACGTATATCTTTCAGGTCGGGCACGTTTTTCAACGTAGTCTCCCCCTCGGCCAGAAGGCTTGCCACGATAATGGGAAGGGCGGCATTCTTGGCCCCTGAAATAGTAACCTCTCCGGAAAGCTTTTTGCCTCCCCGAATCTTGTAAATATCCACGGTTGTACCTCTATTGATTGTATTGAAGTTATTACGAAGTTATATGTATGTCTGAACGGGTTATTTCATACCATTTTTCGTGATGTTTTCGATGTCCTTGATCTTGTCCTTCAGTTTATATACTTCCTTCCCCATGTCACGCATGATACCCATAAGCCTGTTACTGCCGAATACCAGCAGCACGATCAACGCGATTATAAGAAGTTCCCAGATACCGGGTAATGCCATGTTTTCCTCCTGCCTGCTTTTTTTTACGGCAGGCAAATTTAACTGATACTGGTATAGTGATGCTATAACATGGGGTTATTTGTCAACAAAAGAATTAAAGATCACCCCCGTTCAGTTTAATGATAGTTTTTTGCATAAAAAATCAGATTAATGCTTGACTGAAGATTGGGATTTGTCATACATTGTATATGAGTGAGTGCTTACTCATTATTTAACGGAGGTATTATAATGATTATCGGGGTTCCAAAAGAAATAAAAACCAAGGAGAATCGTGTGGCCCTGACTCCATCCGGAGCAAACGCCATGACTTCTCACGGGCATACAGTATTCGTTGAAAAAAACGCGGGCGTTGGATCGGGTATGTCAGACGAAGAATACAAAAACGCAGGTGCAAAAATTCTGGATACCGCTGATGAAGTGTGGGCGAAAGCTGACATGATCATCAAGGTTAAAGAACCGCTTGGGCCTGAATTTGACAGGATGAAAGAAGGGCAGATCCTTTTTACCTACCTGCACCTGGCTGCTGATGAAATTCTCACGAAGAAGTTGCTGGACAGGAAAGTAATCGGCATCGCCTATGAAACCATACAACTCGATGATGGAAGTTTACCGTTGCTTGCTCCCATGAGTGAAGTTGCCGGAAGGCTTTCAATTCAGATGGGATGTGCCGCACTTGAAGCTAAAAATGGCGGTGCGGGAATACTTCTCTCAGGGGTTGCAGGTGTACCGCCGGCAAAAGTGACCATACTTGGAGGGGGCATCGCGGGTGTAAACGCGTGTCACCTGGCCGTTGGGATGGGGGCAGAGGTATATATCCTGGATATCGATGCCAGGAGACTTCGATACCTGCAGGACATCTTTCATGGCAGGGCTGTAACGGTCATGTCCAACAAGGCCAATATATGGGATTGCGTGACCACATCAGACCTGGTTATCGGATCTGTTCTTCTTCCAGGCGCGAAGGCCCCAAAACTTATCAGCCGCGAAATGATAAATAATATGAAAAAAGGCTCAGCTTTCGTTGATATTGCCATTGACCAGGGTGGCTGTGCCGAAACAAGTAAGCCTACCACCCATGACGATCCCACCTACATAGTTGATGATGTAGTGCATTATTGTGTGGCAAATATGCCGGGGGCAGTTCCAAGAACATCAACTTACGCCCTCACAAATGTAACACTCAACTATGCACTCGATATAGCTGACAAGGGAGCCCGGCAGGCGATGAAAGATGACTGCGCCCTGATGAAAGGGCTCAATGTATATATGGGTAAACTGGTGTATGATCACGTGGCCGAGGCATTCGATATGCCCTGTGAGGCCGTTGGTTTTTAATAAAAGCTATACAGCGTAACGTACCATACAAACCTTTCCTCGGGGGAACAGGAATGACGTTCGGGCACCTGTTCCCCTTTTTTTATCCGCTGTTAAGTTCGGATGCCAGGTTTTTTATTTCTTCCGGGCTGAGCTCTATGTCTACTGTACCGCCGCCGGGGTGGGCGAAGGTGAGGGTGGCGCCATCATCGTGTTTCTTTACTTCCCATTTCTTTCCTTTCTTCATGCGTGCTTCATCACCCAGCCAGTCATCGGGGCTGAACTGGGCCAGTTGTATGAGCACCCCGAAGGCGTCTTTCGGGTGGATGAACAGCTCCTTCCAAACATCCCCGTAATCGTTGAAACCGAAGTAGGGGATGCCCAGCTCTTCAAGTTTATTCTTCGCCTCGTAAATATCAGGAACCTCAAAGTCAAGGTGATGGACGCCGCCCTCCCTGTTTGCCAGGAAATTATCAAGAAAGCTTCCCTCGCCGGTGGGGTTCATTATCTCAAGCCTGCTGAGATCACCTGCTGAATAAATCTGCCACCTGTATTTCATGTTGTCATCCTCGGCAAATACGCCGGGAACAAGTCCGCACAGTTCAGTGAAGAATTTTTCAGCCTTTTCACGGTCACGCACCGCGATTGATACATGGTCAATTCGTGAGATCATT
>CAZAOK010000086.1:12632-16471 GCA_964486725.1 uncultured Leptospiraceae bacterium | reverse complement strand
GCCAGCAGAAAAAACGGTACGATGTACATCGGAGTTACCAGTAACCTGGTTAAAAAATGTATGAGCATAAAGAAGGACTGCTGGAAGGTTTTACGAAAAAATATAAAGTGAAAGATCTTGTTTATTATGAACAGGCAGGTGATGTTAACGAAGCTATTATTCGTGAAAAGCAGTTGAAAAAGTGGAATCGCCAGTGGAAAATAAATCTAATAGAGAAAGAGAATCCCGGCTGGCTTGATCTGTTTGACGGGTTGCTGTAACAGAATGGATTCCCGCCTTCGCGGGAATGACAGTGGGGACTAACAATTATTTATATTCATATAATATATTTTGATGGTTTTTCCCAACATTCCGGAATGAGCCAAAAGTTATAATGATGAGCTTCAGCTATCCGGGTTTACTGTTTTCAGCCCTTCACGGGCTGCAGCCTGTAGTAACCTTTTGTCACAGACGACAAAATGATCTATGTGGTGTTTCATGCATATCACGCTTCCAAGCTGAATGGAATCAAGGCTTTTCAACTGGTACCTGTTAATCATCTGTTTTGCATTTGAAGAAACAGGTTCGTTGAATTCTACGATTGAATAATACCTGTAATCGGTTTCAAATTCATTTATCAGCAATTCATATTCCCGCCTGGTGATTGACTTGTCTACCAGGAGTCTTTTGAAGGTAGAATAAGTTTCTATTTCAGTTATTGGAGAAACATAGACGGCATCAGCCAGTAATAACAACTCAGCCACTTTGTCTGAACCGTTTTCATGTATATATTTTTTTACTAACGCGGAGGTATCAAAAAACAGGTTCATTTCTCGTCCCTTTCCTCCATGATATAATCAAGGGTACTCTTGTCTTTCTTCAGTGTGACTTTTTTATGTTCTCTTTTCCATCCGGCAGTTTTTTCTTCGAATGGAATAATTTTCGCAATCGGTTTACCTTTTCGAATGATCACGTATGTATCTCCTTCCTGTTCAACTTTATCAAAATATTCCTTTGAATGGTTTCTGAATTCTGTATATTTCAGGTAATTCATAACTGAAGCCTCCGCTCTATATGTCATAATAATGACATTATAATTGCATAAAGCAGAGAAGTCAAATATTTACTACCTTTTCTTTTTCTGTGTCTATACCCTGACATTTTTCTCTGTATCTCTGGGTCTCTGTGGTGATTTCTTTAAGTAGTAATACCCAACCGGTATAACGAAGAGCACCAGCACGGTGGCGCCGGTGAGGCCTGTTATTATGGTGAGGGCGAAGCCCTGCCAGAGGGTGCTGCCCTGGGAGGTGAAGAGGAGGGGGAGCATGCCCAGGGTTGTGGTGAGGGTGGTCATCATAACGGGGCGCACCCGGGAGCGAGACAGGGTGATGATGTTTTCTTTGGTAATGGTGTTATCGGTGAGGTTTACCTGGTAGGTGTCGATGAGAACGATGGCGTTGTTTACCACTATTCCGATAAGCACAACGAAACCCATGCCTGTTGAGAAGTTCAGGGAGAGACCTGCCAGGGCCATGGTTAATATAACCATGATGGCAGAGAAGGGTATGGCGGTTATGACCAGGAGGGGAAGGGTGATGGATTCAAATACGGCGGCGGTTACCATGTATACCAGCAGTATGGCAAGCAGTATGCTTATGCGGATGCTCTGCTGTGATGAGGTGAACTTTTCTATGGACTGGCCGAATGAGACGTGATAGCCGGATGGGATGTTCATTGTATCAACAGTATTCTGTATGCGGTTAACAAGGGACTGCATGTCAAGGCCATCATGGTTGACGGTCAATGCTTCCATTCGTACCTTGTTTTTTCGCCAAATCATATTAAGGCCGGTGGTTGTGTTAAAACCTGCCACGGCACCCAGGGGTACCTGTTTGTCTTCAGGCACTGGAAGGTGAATGCCTGCCAGTTGGTGGATCTTGTTTTTATCATCAATGTCCAGCTCTGCCCGGATGTCTACTTCGTGGCGGTCAATAAATTTCGTAGCCACCGGGCCGTACAGTGAGTTACGGATAACAGAGCCAGCCTGTGCCATGGAAAGGCCCGTGGCTGCTGTCTTGTCCCTGTCTATCATAATGTGCAGCTCGGGGCGTTTTTCCTTGAATCGAAGTATCACGTCTTCTATGCCATGCCAGGGGTTGATTGCAGCTGCCAGCCTGCGGGTGATATCACGTATTACATTGATATTTGGACCGGAGATTTCCATATCGATTGAATCAGAATATCCTGAAGAATCATCCTGTTGAAAGAAAACAGACCCGTTTGTGATATCCCGTGTTGACGTCTTTAACAGCTTTGTTGTCGATTTTTTGTCCGCGGTATGATGCGTTTTTATAACAAAATCAGCACTCGATTTTTCAACTTTTACCGAGACATCTGTGACATTTTCAATTTGCTCGAAGCGTGATTCAAGTAATACGGCTTTTTTCGATGTGGCCTCAAGGGAGGTGCCTGATGGCATTTCAAGGGTAGCCATAATATCACGGCTGTCATTGATAGAAAGGTTTCCCTTCTTTATACCTGTGCCTCCGATTATTACAGTAAGGATTACAAGGATAATACCCCTGATGGCATATTTCTTACTATTCTGAAAACATAGTAATAAGGTAGATTCATATGATGGTATCCTTTTGTATAATTGCATCATACGTTTCTTTACAGTATATACCGGGGATTGCGGGCCCGGGTTGATAAAAGGCAGTTTCCACAAGGCACTACAGGGAAAGATGGCTCGAACATGTATATAACCTTTTCGAGCATGTGCAGTAATCTTTTGAAACGTGTTGTCGGAAAGGAATGAGAAAAGGGAAGGCAGCAGTGTGATTGATACCGCAAAAGAGGCCAGCAGTGCCACTATCACTGTTCCGGCAAGCTCTCCGTAGATGGATTTGTACGCGTCCCTGAAGAGAATAACCGGGATAAAAATACAGATGCTGGTGAGGGTTGAGGCCAGCAATGCTTTGAATACCGAGTAAGAGGCATCTGCGATAGAATTGCCTGTAGGTGATCTGACCCCTGCAACATGTTTCTGAATATTTTCAAGCACGATTATGCTGTTGTCAACCACCAGTCCCGCGGCAATCGCAAGTCCGGAAAGGGTTATCACGTTAAAGCTTTTGCCGCTGAAATACAGGTAGCAACATACTACAAGCAGCGAAAATGGAATGGCGATGATGATAGGCAGTGTTATCTCAATTCTTCTCAGAAAAATAAAAAGCACTATAACGGCAAGCAGTATACCCAGAACGCAGCTGGTCATGAGATTCTTTACCGCCTTGCTGATATATTCAGCCTGGTCGTATCCGGTACTGATTGTTAGATTGTCTATGTTTCGGTTTGATAGTAATTTCCTGATATGTTGTGATACTGTTACGGGATTAGCTGTGCTGGTTTTAAAAATATAGAGTGATACGTGTTCTTTTCCATTTACCCGGGCGATGGATTCTTTTTTCCCTGAATAATCGCTAATCCGGGCAATATCTTTCAGTAGTACTGGTGAACCGCTGGAGGCTGATAATACAGGAGTGTTGCGGATATCGTCAATAGACTGGAACCTGCCATTCATCATTATGGAAAAATCTTTTCCATATGTTCTGGTATTGGAAAGGGTACCCCCGGGAGAGACGAAATTATTTTGCTGCAGGCAGTTCATTACGTGCTGCAGGGTAAGCCCATGGCTTAAAAGCCTGCCAGGTCTTACGCGAACCTGTATTTCTCTTCTTGTGCCGCCGCCGATCATTATCTCGCTTACCCCGTTAACCCGTTCCACCTGTTTTTTAAGTTTTAACTCTGTTATTTCACGCAATTCATTCAACGAATATACATCACTTGTCACATGAAGA
>CAZAOK010000086.1:2965-12532 GCA_964486725.1 uncultured Leptospiraceae bacterium | reverse complement strand
CTCTGTTATTTCACGCAATTCATTCAACGAATATACATCACTTGTCACATGAAGAATAACAGAAGGGCTGTTATCGTTTGTATGCATATATATTGCAGGTTCCTGCACATCACGGGGGAAATTGCTTCGAACGGGTTCTATCCGGTCACGTATCTCGAAAGACTTGTATTTCATTCTCACACCGGCTTGAAACATTACGTATATTTTTGATTCATCATCACGTGATGATGAAAGAATTTCACTTATGCCACCTATGGGACCAATGGCATTCTCAACCGGTTTTGTAATGAGACGTTCGATGCGCCATGGTGATTGTCCGGGATACTTTATGGAGATAGTGATACCCTGGGTTTCGGCAGATGGCATCAAAGACGTGGGAATATGCTGTATGGAAAAAATACCAGCCAGAAAAATTACCAGGAACAGCATGAGGGCGCTGATTTTCCGCTGAACGAAAAAAAGTACAACCTGTTTCATGGTCCTTTCCTGTCTTTATGGAAGTGAAACACGATTACCGGGAAGATAACAAGGGTGAGAAAGGTCGCGGTGGCAAGACCGCCAATCACGGTTACAGCCAGTGGTGATTGCATCTCGGAGCCCTTCTGCATACCGATGGCCAGGGGTACAAGCCCAAGTATGGTTGTGAGGGCCGTCATGAGTATGGGCTGCAGCCTGTTTCTGCAGGCCGAGATAATAGCCTCTTTAAGGCTAATGTTCTGGCCGTGGTAAAGTGATATGTATTGCAGAAGTACAATAGCATTATTTACAACGATGCCACTCAGCATGATCATCCCCATGATTGACATGAGATTGATAGTGTTGCCGGTAATCAGCAATGAAGCCCCTGTTCCAAGGAAAGTGAGTGGTACAGTGCACATGATCAGCAGTGGTACTGTAAATGATTCGAACTGGGACGCAAGGATCATGTAAATCAGCAATAACGATAACAGCAGTGCCATTACCAGGGAATTGATAGAATCACGTATTTCATTCATCTCCTCTGAAAGTGCGGCGGTTACAGAATCGGGTAATGATATAGAACTCAGTTTTGCCTTTATTGACTTTATGATGTTGCTGAAAGAATAGCCGTCTGTTGTTTCATGAATGATACTGATGCATCTTTCCTGGTTTTTCCGGATAATTTTACTGTATCCTTCCTGCATGGTGAGATCAGCCACATTGCTCAATAGTATTATTTTTTCTTCAGAATTTTTTAGCACCATGTACTGAAGATCTGAAACGTTATTCCTGAATTTTTCGTCAAGACGAACGCTGATATCAATTTCCCTGTCGTCCTCGTAAAATTTCCCCGCCCTTTCTCCCTGAACAGAGGCATATATAAAATCGGCTATGTCCCTGATGTGTAATCCCAGGGAAGACAGTCTTTCCCTGTTCACGTCTATTTTTATTTCCGGTTTTCCCTTGTGGATTAACGGTATACAGTTGCGTATTCCCTCTATTTTGCCGGTTGTATTTATTACATTATCTGCTGCAGTTTCAAGTGAAACCATATTGTCGCCAAATACGTCGAGGCTGATGGAAGATGCCTGTATATTAACAAGCCGTGATAATTCAATATTATCCGCGGAAAATTCAACCTTGATGTCATCGGGGAAATTTAAAGAATGGTTGAAGCTTTTAATGACATCACCTGTGGATAATGCGGCATCTGGATTCATTGTTACAAGGATCTCTCCCGTATACGTGTTCTTTTCCCTGCCAAAGTATTCGGTGATGCTTTCCGGATTATACCCAACATTGATGATTCGTTGTTTCACAGATGTTGAATTCGCAAGCATGGAATCAACCTGCAGCACAAGTTCCCTGGTGCCCGAAAGTGAAGTCCCCCTGGGTGCGGTGATGCGCATTGAGAATACCCCTGGTTCGGTGTGAGGCATCAGGTTCTTGTCGATCACGAGGAACAGCACCAGTCCGAAAATGATAATAAGAAAGGCGGCAATAGTTGTTTGTCGAAGATTATCCATCCTTTTAATCAGATGATTTTCATATTGCCGGGAAAGCCGCTTCATGACGGAATTGATAGATTCTGCAATAACCCGTAGTCCTGCCTGGATCTTATGATGCATAAAATGCGAAAATAGAATTGTTGTGTTGATATTGTTGCGTTGTGCCATCACGATCAGGGCGGGTATCAGCGTTATGGAAACAATGAATGCTGAAATGAGGGATACGCTGACAGTTATTGCCAGCTGCCCAAACAACTGGCCGGATATACCACTGACAAGAAGAAGGGGAAGAAAAACCACTATACTGGTCAGCATTGAAGAGAGAAGGGCGGAGGTTACCTCCCTTGTGCCCTCGTTGGCAGCCTGTTCAATTGGCAGCCCGGTATCAGATTTCTTTTGAATGGACTCAATTATGACAATACCACCGTCTACCAGCATACCCGTACTTATTGCCATACCTCCAAGGGACATGAGATTGATATTGACATCCAGCAAAAACATGGCCAGCAGGGTAAGCATTATCGAAACGGGAAGAATAACTATAATTACCAGGGATGCCACCAGGTTCTGCAAAAAAGCCAGCACAACAAGAAAGGCGATCACACCGCCCAGTATGGCCGAGATGGCAACATTGTCTATGGCTGAAGCGATATACCCGGAGCTGTCATAGCATATGTCCATTTGCAGGGTACCCGCATACTTGGTATTAAGTTCGTTCACAAGTACATGGAGTTTGCTGCATACCTCTACCGTGTTCTTCCCCGATTCCTTGATAATGCCCAGGTTAACGCTTTCCTGTCCGTTTATAAATGAGGCACTCTTCTTATCCCTGCTGCCGCGGGATACCCGGGCTATATCTTTTACAAATATATGCCTGCCTGATTCGGTTTTTTTAACCATTACCTTTTCGATGTCATCCAGGGAGGTGAATTCACCTATTGTCCGGATCAGCAGTTCTTTCGACCCCCGGGTAACGGTGCCGGCGGGGAAGTTATAGTTTGACATGTTGACATTCTCGATGATGTCATAGATGCTGAGGCCATATGCCTGCAGGGACTGCAGGTCAACGTTAACCTGTATCTCCTGTATTTCTCCACCGGTTATCCTGGTGGTGCCAACACCGTCCACCCTTTCGAAATGCTGTTTTATCCTGTGATCAATTTCGTTTCGCAGGGTGAGGGGGTCCATTGATGGTGAGGTAACCGCGATATTCATTACAGGCATTGCGTTGGGATCAAAACGGGCAACCATTGACTTTTCCGCGTCCTGCGGCAGTACACCTTTGACAAGGTCAACTTTTTCGCGTATACGCAGGGTGGCAAGGTCCATGTCGGTTCCCCAGTCAAAGGTGGCGGCAACAAGGCTTGCCCCTTCTATGGATTCTGAACGGATCCTTTTTACACCTGATACCCCGTTAACCGCTTCCTCAATGGGACGGGTGAGCAGCTGTTCTATCTCGGCTGGCGCGGCACCACGGTAGAGGGTAATCACTGATATTTCAGGGTATTGTATTGAAGGAAGCAGGTCAATCTCCATTTTCCCCAGGGCGATTATTCCGAAAATGACACCGGCGGCAAAGAACATTATGATGGTTATTGGCCGCTTTATGCTGAATGACGCGATTGACATATCAACTGTTTACGAAGAGATTAAAGGTATCCGGCATGTAGTTCCCTTCCGTATCACGTATCCCTTCGGTTCCTCCCTGTATGATAAGCTGGTAATAGGTCTCGGATTCGATGTCGAACAGGTATATGTCAATTGCATCCGGGTGTTCTGAAGGCCTGGTGACTTTCCATATTTTCGGTGTTACCGGGGTGCGGTTATGCCAGTAGGTAACCGTTCTGAACGATATCGCCTGTATAGCAGAAAGCTCATCAATGCTACCGGGATCAAGATTGCCGGTGCTGTTACACAGGAATACCCGAAAAACGTATACGTCCTCAAAGTCCGTGTTGATGGTCTTGATGCAGCTGTACCCGTGATCTATGGTATCATCCTGGTATAACGGGTGAACAGGTTTGTCATCATCGGGGCCGCTTGCGTCATCTTTCCAGTTGACCTGTGATACATACTTGTCCATGTCACCGAAGGGGACGATCTCCAGGTAGCGGGAGTGGACACCGTTAATTCTGAAAGGAAAGCTGTATTCAGAATCAATGGGATTCCCCTGAAGGTCACGGGCCCCTGAACTTACCGCCACAGTATATACCTCGTCCAGTTTATATGATGTACCCGAAACATCAAGGTGAAGGGTGCGGGGGTTTTCCCATTCGTATTGAAGCGGCAGCGATGGTGACAGTGATACCGCGTTTTCTGTGTCCATTCTTGTCATGGACTCGGAGAACACGAGGGTGATGCGCCCATTCTTGTCCGCTCCGTTGGTGACGGTACAAGGATCCAGCCTGGTCGTGTTGCCTGCAAATGAAACGAACCCTCCCACATCCGGATCATGCGGGTCTGTTTGTCCGGGGTCTAATGTGGGGGGAATGTAGTCTGTCCCCATGGTAAAGGTGGAGGTATATTTCTGTACCAGCTGATTGCCGGCAATGTCGGTAATTTGCGTGTCGGCGGTTATGGTATAATGTGTGGCGTGAAGATACTTTTCATACGGGGTGAAGGTAAGCACGGTACCGCCGGCAGAAAATGATTTGAAGCCGTTTACGTATGGTGAGACTGAGAACCCTTTTTCAAGGGATTCTTCATGAACAGGCTCCGAGAATGTGACAACAACCGGGTGATAGGGATCTGTTAGCAATGTACCGTCTACAGGTGAAATATTTGATACCGTTGGCGGGGTAAAATCAGTTCCCACTGAAAAAAGGGATGTAACAGTTTCCAGTATGTTGTTTCCGTTGACGTCCTCGGCACTGTCACTTACCTGTATGACACAGGTCGCGGCGCTTTCAAGGTCTTCAACTAGATCGTAGTATACCTTTTTCCCTTCCCATCTGAAATATCCTTTTGGCTCGTAACTGCCGGTATATATTGAAATGGCTTCTTCTGTTTTGGCGGTATCCATTTTTTTTGAAAAAATAATTCGTATTTCAGGACGCACGCTGACTCCGGTAGTCCTGTTGCCCGGTGTAATAGAAGACACTTTCGGCGGGGTCATATCGAACCATTCTTTATCACACCCCATACACACCACAACACTACACAATATGAATAATATAATAGTTCTTTTCATGGTGATGCCTCCTGATCCACCGCGTCAAAACGAAAGAGAATAACGTGATCCTCTGCCATGTGTATGCCGTTTCTGCCGGTAATGCCATTCGGGCCGCCCCTGAAGGTGAGCCTGTAGACGTTTCCTCCTTCAATGGAAGTGAGGGTAAGATCAAGATTTCGATTGTCACCCGGTGCCCACTGGTATTGTTGTATGCTGCCCCCGATCTCTGTGGCTTCCCCGTTAATACAATCGATTATGATATTGCCGGGAATAGTAGATCTGTCCATGTCAGAATTGAAGGTAACTTCAAAGGTGTATGTGCTCAACGCGGCAGGTTCTTCATTTCCCAGCTCGTTTAATACAGTATTAACCAGTTCATTCTCATTATACTGTATTCCGGTAACTTCGGGTTGGATTGATGTTACCGCATCAACGGTGAACAGGTATACGCGCTCATCAAGCATACTGTTGCCAGCCCTGTCCTTTAAAGCAGTGCTGACAAGTAACTGGTATTCCTGGCCGGATGCAAGATAACTTCCTGGTGTTACCACGCATTCGGTGGAACTGGTATTCCAGCTGAAGGTGATATCTATGGCCGGATTAAAACGCAATGCGGATTCAAGACTTTTTCTTTGAACTGATTCATTGAAGGTGAAGATGAATATGTCCGTATGCTGCACCTCGTTGAAATGATGGTAATTCTCACTGGCGGCCCAGTTAAGAATTGAGGAGGACGTATACAGTGAGATTATAGATGGCCGTACAAATTCATCCCCAGATCTGAAATACGAAACATGATCATGCAGTATAGTGTTTCCTGATGTATCAGCGCATTCTCTGGTAACAGTGATGGTGTATTCTGTGTTGAAAGAAAGGTTGGTAAATGGAATAAAGGTTACCCTGGTGTTGTCAGCATTCCATGAGAACGATCCTTCCGTGCCGGGGGAGAGGCGTATCCCCCGCTGTACACTCATCTGGTCCATTGGCTCTGAGAATTCAACGGTAATTACTTCATCAAGGGGATAGGTGTTTTCAAGACTTGCGGGGGTGACAGATGTAACCTCCGGGGGATACCTGTCCTCACCCACAAAAAAGCTTGATATATGTTCGGTCTTCAGGGTAACCCCATCAGTATCCATGGCAGTCCTGGAGAGAACCATGCGGTAGTATCCATTTGGTAAAGTATTGTGCGGTATGAATTCAATAGTCTTAGAGTTATTCGTCCAACTGAAGTTGCCTTCAACCGTAGCATCGTTTGAAAACAGTGAAAATGCCTTTTCAGTTTTTGTTCTGTCCATTTTTTTGTTAAACGAAAGTGTTACCGCAGTGTTTTCCTGAATGCTTGATTGATGTGCCGGGTTATACGAAATAACCTCCGGAGGGGTAACATCAACACGGCACCCCAAAAGCAGTAACAATACAACCAGTGTGCCGAACGCAGAATGGATGAAGCGCCTGTCATTCCTGAACATGATCATCCTCCTTCTCTTTATATGTAACTTTCATCTTGTCCTTCAGTAACTGTACATGTGATACAGCTATACGATCACCCTCTGCCAGGCCTTCTGTTACAAGAATTGTTTCTTCATCTACAGGCTCACCCGTAATAATGGTTTTGCCGAATACCATGCCTTCCTGGCAGACGAAGACAGTTGGAGAATCTCCATCAAGATTCTTTACACTTTTGGCTGGTATAACCATGGCATCATTGAATGTACGGGTAAATATCTCTGCCCTGGCAAACATCCCGGGTTTCAGTTGATTGTCAGAATTGGGACATAGAATTTTTACTTCAACCGTTCGGGTGGCGGTATCAAGGATGGGGCTAACCAGGTGAACCATACCTTTAAACTTTTTTCCAGGAAGGGCGTCAACGGTGAAGGTAACCGGCTGTCCTTTCTTAAGTTGTGTTGATTCTTTTTCATTGATATTTACCATCATGTACAGGTGCTGTATGTTCATTATCACGAACAGGTTGGTGTCTTCTTTTACCTTTTCCCCGATGTCAATATTTCTAATGGCCACAATCCCCGATATAGGAGATCGAATGGTTGCCTCGTGTATGTTCCGTTCCAGGATCTGTATTGAAGTTCTGATCTTTCTGAGATTGCTTTCGGCAGCCTGAACCTCTGAACGTTCCATTCCGGTGTTCATCTTTGTTAGCAGCGCGTTTCTATCTTTTTCTGTGCCCGGCAGGGTGTACCCTGTTTTTTTAATGTCTTCGTTTCTGTATCCCACGCACAGCATCTCGTAATTCTTTTTTGCCGTAAGGAATTTTGAAAGCATGTTGCTGTGGGTGGTTTTGTGTGAGTTCAGTTCTGTTTCTGACAGTCCCCCCACCTTGAACAGCTGCTCTTTTTTATGCAGCACGTCATCGGTGTTCTTATACGTAACGTAGGTGTCCTGCAGTTCTATTCTTGATTTTGCAATCGATGTGAGGTGTTGCTCTATCGATTTTTCAGCCTGTACTAATTTTTCACGACTTAGGCGAAGGGCTGCTTTTGCCCCGTCCATCTCTGCCATGGCTTCTTTTTTTTGCAATTCAAGGGAATGAGTTTCAATTTTCGCAAGGGGCTTTCCCCTGTGGATATAATCTCCCTGTTCGACGTATAGTTTTTCAACCCTGCCGAATATCTTTGACGAAATGGTAGCCTTGTCCCGGTAAGTTATATTTCCCATAACGGGTATCTTTTTTTTCACATCTTCAATGCTGATAGTTACCGTTGTAATACCAGGTAAAGAATTGTTATTTTCTTTATCAGTACCCCTGGCGAAATGAAAGCCCGGGTCGTGAACAATACTGAAGGCGATCCCTGAAACAATTGAGATAAGCACAATGACCAGCACCTTCTTCTTGTGGGTGAGAAATACATATGTAATGGTTCTATTCAAATTCATTTTGCTTTCCTTTTTTATCTTCCAGTGATCCTATGGGAACACCCGCAGCGTTTTCCAGGGCGGCCATGGCAATGTAGTAATCTGTTATGGCTGACTGCTGGCGAAGCCGGGCCTGGTTAAGCTCAATATATGTTCTGAGAACATCATGACGGGTTATATCCCCCAGGCGCACCTTCTCGTTTTCTATGATGACCTGTTTTTCAAGCAGGTTAACGTTTTCCCCTGCCATTTGTATCCGCTTGATTGACTGGATGAGATTGTCATAACTCCTGGATATCTCGTTTGCTATGCTTCGCCGCAACTGTTCGTGACTTTTAACCGCTTCAGAATATGACGTTTCGGCTTCGATAATCTTGCGGGCGTATGAAGGGTTGTCATAAACCTTGACAGAACCACTGCGGCTGGAGGTCCTGGTGTTTCCGTTGTCCTTCTCTCCGAATGTCTGCCCACCCTGCATGGAATTGCCGAAAAGAGCCGTGGTTACCGAGACTCCAACTGTCCATGTTTTCTGCCTGAGTGGGAATTCTTTGCCCGTATACCCGTAGCTGCCGAATAATTGAAATTTAGGGAGATAATAATATTCTGCCAGTGAGAGTTCTTTTTCTGATTTTAACAGCGTGTAGTTGCTTTTATATATTTCATTTCGCTTTTTTAGCCCCAGTGCGATGAGATCTTTCTTTTCGGGAAATCCGGTCAACTCATCCGGTGAATGCTTCATTTCTGTTAGTATAATTTCCGTATCAGAAGGCACCCCCAAAAGATTAGCGAAATCGCGAAGTGAATTGTCATAATCATTTTGTGAGGTTAACACCGCGTATCTCGCTTCACTTATTTTGGCATCCACCTGGATTTGCTGAAGATCGGTAGCCATGCCCAGTTTTTTCTGTTCTGAAACTATTTTTTGCTGTAGGAAAAGACTGTTTAACAACTTCTGGTTTATCTTGATCTCATGCTGTTTTTTCTGCAGGTCGTAGTACGCTTTCTTTACGTTGAGTATTATGTTTCTCTGCTCGATGATATATTCCGATTCGGCAAGCAAAGATTCAATTTTTGATACCTGGTAAGACAGTATACTTCTTCCACTGGTGTTGATGTCATAGCTGATATTGCAGGACAGTGAATGGCTGCGCATGTCATTTTCCCTGTAGGCAACCTCGTCATCTTTCTGGTATTGTATGGAAGACACCGGCAGAAAGTCCCGCCAGTTCTCATGTATCATTTTTCGGGATATAGCAATACTGCTTTTTAACCCGTGAAGCTTGATACTGTTCTTCCTGGCGATGGCGATAGATTCTTCCAGGGTAAGTTTCCCGGCATTAAGTATGCCTCCCGCAGCCAGCAGGCATACAGGTATGGCCACCAGGCATATGTACATGGAAGCATGTCTCATCGGCCAGCCATCCTGTCAAGCCGGGTTACCATGAGCTGGGTTAGCTCCAGTTGATCTCTGACATCATGAATATTGCAACTGTTTGATGTGATCCTGATAACCGCAACAGGTGCAGGGTTGTCACCTGAAAATATTTCGAA